>JAUWOE010000258.1 GCA_030612265.1 Promethearchaeum sp. | reverse complement strand
TTTCAAATCATGAGAATCCATGGCTTCTTTAGTCATTACCATGGCAGTAGCTGCCCCAGCATTAAGTGGGGATGAATTTCCTGCAGTAATTGTTCCTTTTTTGGTTCCGAATTTCTCAAAATATTCTTTCTTATTAAATTTTTTATGTTTATACCCACCTCTAAATCCAGGGTTGCTAACTATAGGTAAGGATAGTGTTTTTTCTAAGGTGGCCCCACGACGGATGGGTAAATCGTAATCTACCAACCAAGGTTCGTTCAAGTCCCCTTCTTTATGTCCCATTACGGGAACTATTTCACCTTTAAAGTACCCTTCATCCAAAGCTTTCACGGCATTTTTATGGCTTGTAACTCCGAATTGAGACATTCTTTCGATTGGGATATGATCTGATTCTTCTTCCCAGAGTTTCTGTGCCGTTTGAACCATACTAAAACCAGTCATTATGTCAATATCATCTCTATACCAGAAATTATTATCATCCGGATTCGGAACGATAAGATGTTTGGGGGAACTCATGTTATGTTGAAGATCTGGAGACATCGGTTCTTGAAACATATGTTCGAAACCTGAGGCGACGTAGATATCCCCGTAGCCCGTCATTAAGGTCATGATACCATGGTGAAGTGCAGTCATGGCCGACCCACAAGCGCGATCAAAAAAGACGCTTGGAACCGAATACGGCATGTTTCCTGAGAACCAAGCATTGCGACCAGCATACGGCCATTGCTTCCCAACGGGAAAAGATGATCCAACACCGAATTCGGAAACTTCTTCGGGTTTAACTTTGTCCTTTAGTCGGACTTCAAACATGTTTCGTAGCGTATAGCCTACAAGTTGGTCTGCACGAACTTCACTGAAAGCACTTCTTGCTCGACTAGCAGGGCGCGAGCGAGAGAAGGGAGTTCTAACATAATCTACAAGATAGACTTCATTTAGGTTAACCATTTTTTTTCACATTTTGATTATAACTTTTTCTTGATTTTTTTAAATATCGCATTCAATCAATTGTGAATAAAGTTCATATGTATTCTATAAAAATCTTTTTGGATACATTTTTAAGAAAAGGATGAAAAGTGAGAAGAATTCTAAACACATAAAAAAACATGGGTTTTATTACAAAAACTTCAAAATTAAATAATTTCCCGTATTTTTGAAAGTGTGAATGATAGAGAGGTTCCAGATTTTTTTCAAAAAACTTTTCCTACTATTGATAAATGGGATAAAAGAACCGTCAAATCAATATATTACAAATTTAAAGATACAAAAATCCCCGTTTTT
Organism: Promethearchaeum sp.; assembly: GCA_030612265.1. GTDB lineage: Archaea > Asgardarchaeota > Lokiarchaeia > Sigyniarchaeales > Promethearchaeaceae > Promethearchaeum. The sequence continues at coordinate 4,087 of JAUWOE010000258.1, read as the reverse complement.
GCTAGAATTTTTTCTTATTTTGGAGATCCGCGTTTATGGGGAGCCGTGGGGTTTGTTTTCATTATTACCGGATTCGTTGAACAAGATTTTTCCCATTTAATCACTTTTGTTTCTGGGTTCTTCCAAAGTTTTTTAATATATTACATAATAAAGAATCTAATAAAACGTGAGCGCCCTTTCAAACGAATTGAAGGCATTAAACGTTTGGATAAAACGGGTCATGGATTTTCTTTTCCAAGTGGTCATTGTCACCATTCTACAATATTAGTGGGTTTATTATGGCTTTCCTTTTTCAACCAACCGTGGTTTATAATTATATTATTGGTGTATAATGTTATTATTGGATTTTCGAGAATAATTCTGGGTGTTCATTTTATTAGTGACGTAATTGTAGGGGTGTTAGAGGCATATCTAATGTTGTTAATTCATTGGTTTTTTACTAAAAATTTTTATCTAATAATGAATCAAATAATAGTAGAGATTCTGGTAAAAATTAAAATATTTTAATTATCGGTGAAGGAAAATTTGGCAAAACCAAAGCAAGAATTATACATAATGGATAAAGGAGGGCAGTTACTCTTCTTTTACTCTAACCTTCAAGGAAAAACAACCGAAGATGATCAAAATAGATTATTGACAGCAAGTTATCTTACAGGTGTTCTTCAATTCGCAAAAGCTGCTAGCGGAAATCTCATATCCTCCTTTGAAATGGGAAAATCAGACATTTTTCTTAAAAAGGGGAACATGATTGAGCTTTTTTATGTGTTAATTGCGGAAAAAAAAGTAAAGATGAATGAGAAGAAAGCGGATAAAATCCTCACTTTGATTGTAGAAGAATTCGAGAATTGTTTTACTCCCGAAGATATATCAAATTGGGATGGAGATCTTGACGCTTGTATTGAATTCACTCCAATTATTAAAAAAATTCTAAAATAAAATCTTATTATTATTCATTCCATTCCAAGGAAATGGTTTGTTTTTCATTTAATTTGACGTTAATTTTGAAGAGTAATCCAGAATCATAATTAAACTCAGAGAGATTATTCGTAGAACTTATAAATTTTTTCACCTTTGGGGAAAAGAAAAATAAATCTCCAGTTCTAATACCCGGAAGTTCAAGTTTTATCTCAATTAGATCTTGTTTATAATTCACTTCAGAAATTTCTTGAGCCCCTTGTAGGATATGGAGAGTCGAACTAAGGAAAATAGGTGTATCATCTTCATGTAAAGTGGAAGGAACAATTGCGAGATATTCACAACCATGAGATGATATCTCAAGATTAATTCTCTCATCCAAATCGAATATTCCTTCAACCTCTTCTTTCCAATAATTAAAAACTATAAATTTTTGATTGTGCTTATAATTTTGAATGTCTTTATAGGTTATTAGCTGAGAAAGTTTTAATGCGCGAATTTGTTTTTTATTCGACCAGTTAATTACCGCAGTTAGATGTCTTTGACCAAAAGGAGTAAAAATTGTTCTTGTATACAAGGTAGGTAATTTTTCAACGAAAATATCTAATGGAACTGCGTAAGAATTTTGGGAACTCAGAGCATTCTCTTTTTGTTTGCTTTCGATAAATGGACGAGAAAATGGTGGAGATAGTCGTTTTAGTAATTCAATTCTTGGTTGGTCAACTAACTTTTCATCATCAGAAATTAGAAATTGTCCACCACTTAATCCGAAAACTGTTAATTGAAGGATAATCTCATCATAAGTTAACTTTGATTTGTTCTCGCGGACCACTACACAATCAGGATCGTTAATCCACCATGTTTGATGCATGTAACTACGTTGAATAGTAGAACGCAAAGCAGCTTTTAAATTACAAGAAACAACTTTTATGAAATCTTCCATAAGATGTTCAAGATGAGTCCATACTGCAGCAGTGTCTGGCCCTATTCTCATTACATCAACCAATCCAACGCATGGCCCTAAAGGAGCTCCACATCCTAACAATTTCCGATTATTACCTAATCCATTACGAATTGCTTTTACTCCTCTTCTAAGAATTTGCGCGCGTGAGTATCTTGGATTTTTATACATTGCTTCGATAACTTCAGAGGCATAAATGAAATCAATCTTTAGAAAATCAAAATTCCATTTTTCACCAACAATTTTCCCTATATCTTCGATATATTCAACAACCTTATCTATACTTAAGTCCAAAGCATATTGGAAACCACCCCAATTATTATTCGCAATTATCTTCCTATTACTATCTTTCCGTAAAAGCCAATCAGGGTGGTTTTTAAATATAGCAGATTTCCGAGTAATAAAGAACGGTGCCACCCAAAGACCAGCTTTAAATCCCGAATTATGAATTTGTTCAGCTAACCATTTTAATCCATGGGGGAATTTAGAATTAAACTTATCATTGTAGATCCCCCATTCAGCGATTCCCGTTTGATATCCATCATCTAATTGGATTAAAGATATATCTAAATCCTTATGTTGCTTAAAATAATCTAAATTAGATAATACATCTTGTTCTGTGACTTTTGTATAGTAGTAATACCATGAACACCAACCTGAAGATGCGTCTTTTTGAAGATTTTTTCCATTAGCCAAAACCCTTCCGAAATTACAAATTTCATATAAAACTTCATATTGCTCGTGATTATTTACCAGAGAAATCATTAGGATTTCAGAACTCATCAAACCATTATTTAAGTCGCATAATTGGATTCTATCTGTTTGAGAGTATGCACATAACCATTGAATTTTGCCATTAGATCCTAATCTATCCATAAGGATCCTGGAAAACTGATCTTTCAGAGTGATAAATCCAAGGATCAGGGAACTTTGGCTTGATTTATCAGTAATAACTGAATGAAATTCGCTTTGAAATCGCCCTTTCAATGTTTTATCTTGATTTTCTAAGACTTTTCTTCCCAATTTTACAAATGATGAAGGAAACTTATCTTTATAACCGAGTAAATAATTCATACTCCAAGATTGCCAACCATTTGAATAAAAAGTGATATTGCGTGGATCTTGGATACTTCTTTCTGGAGATAGAAGTAATTTACCTCGATCTTTCATATAGAGTGGAGCAAACCCAAAAAGCTGAATAAAATTGCATTCAGGAGGAATTGATTTAATTTTAATCTGAATTGAAACGAAAGGAACTTGTGAGTAAACAAATTTTTGTTGTAGAAGATTTATATAATATTTAAATTCCCATGAACACAAAATTTTGCTTGATTCTTGCGAATTTCGAGCAAAATTACACTTAATTTCTATGTGAAAACCTGAACCAATTGAATCCGAAAATTCGGTTAGAATCGGTAAGAAGCTTTCATTTTCCATTAAAAATGGATAAAATGGTAAGATTTTCTTTCCTTCACAGATCAATAGAGCACTTGTAGCACCTTTTAGAGAAACATCATTATCAAAAATTGAATATGTTAGAAAATTTTTTGTATTTTCGATTTCAAATCTTTGGGAATTCCTTTCTAGAGTGATTCTATTTCCATCTTCTGTAATTTTAGCTTTATTCATATTTGGATAACCTCCTTAACTTTAAATATTATTCCAATAATATTCTTCCCTTCTATCATCATGGACATTATTATATTGATTAATATTTTTATCTTGGGTTTTTTTTGGAAATATTTCAACAAAATCAACGAATTCGCTATAAGATGGTGCTGAAGATAGGATTTCACCATTGAATGATGTGATCTGGCTTCTTCCAGTGAATTTAAATTCATCCTCACCACGTTTTTCAGTTCCTATCCTGTTTGCAGTAATAGCATAAAGTTTGTTACAAAAACATCGTGTTATCATCGCATTTTGGCAATATTGCATTACTAAATTTGCTGGATGAGCAATGACTTCAGCACCCAATAATGACAGTGTCCTAGTTACTTCAGGAAAAAACCAATCAAAACATATCATTATACCTACTTTAGTCCCTTTGATGTTGTTTATTTTTAATTTAGTGTTTCCGGGTGAAAACCATTTCTTTTCTTTGTTGAATAAATGGAGCATCCGATAAATATCAATAACTCCATCCTTTGAAACCATCATTGCAGAATTAAATCGTTTGTTTTCAAATTTCTCAACAAATCCCCCGACAAT
>JAUWOE010000249.1 GCA_030612265.1 Promethearchaeum sp. | reverse complement strand
AGGTTAAGTTAGTAAGTTGTAGTAAATCCAGAGCTTTCCCAATGTTAAAATGGGTTATTCGGTTCAAATAATTTAATGTATCTAATTTTGCATCAATTTTTTCCTTATCGCAGATAGATTTTATTAGCATATTAGAAAGATGAGATGGCAAGTAAGGAACCATAATCAATTGACAACGCGAAATAATCGGATCAATAATTCCGGATATTTTATTGGTGACAATAATGATTCGACAATTATTAGAATATTTTTCCATCAATCTCCTGAACGCTTGTTGTTCAACGTCTAATCTATGGAAATTTTTTATAGTTAGAATTTTAAAAGGAGCATCACCAAATTTTCTATTTGATAAAAATGGGCGGACTCTCATTTGAATAAAAGGCCTAAATCTACGAACAGATCCAGCCCCTGAACCAATTCTACGAGTAGAGATCCTACCTTGTTTTTTGGATTCGTTACGTTCAGTTTTTCCTATTGGATCATCTGCAAATAGCAATTTATAATTGATCGAGAATTCAGATTGTAGCAATTCTCGAGATAATAATTCTGCTAAAAGTGTTTTTCCACTTCCTTCCGGTCCAACAAATATTAAATGAGGAATATTTCCTACTTTGGAATATCCTTTAAGCTGGGGATATATCTTTGGATAGAAAATTTTTATTGAGTCAAGCATTATTGGCCGATATTTAATTCTCCATAATGGACTAGACTTAAAATCTCCAGGAATATACATTTTTTGAGAATTTAATTTAGAATCGTCCATTTTAATCAGGTTTCCCCCAGAATAGAGATTAAATTTGCAAAAAATCCATTTATTTGGATTTGAGGATCTGCTTCCAATGTTAATCGATAATCATATTCAGCAATAATAGTCAATATTCGTTCCCTTACAGGATATTTTATCTCAGAACTTAAAATTTTTGACAAAATTTGGCGAAATAAGCCTCTACTTGAAAATCCTTGAAGGTCATTGATTATTTTTAGAGTTTCAGTATAATTTAAGGATTTGCATTGTTTGAATAAATTATTTAATTTTTTGGGAGGTAAATAACCCGATATTTCATATACTACATCGGGTGTAATCGGAATTTTGTCTAATGTTTCATCTTCATGAAGAGCTACAATCATTTGAAACAAATTAATCGCTTGGCGCATATCACCTAAAGTAATATAAAAGATTGCATCAAAAATACTCTTGGAGATCTTGATCTTTTCATTTTTAGCAATTGATTTCATATTTTTATCAAAACCAGCGCGAGGAAGGGGATAAAATCTAAAAATTGCACAACGACTTAAAATAGGATCAATAATTTTTTCTACAAAATTACACATAAAAATAAATTTTACGTTTGGAGGAGCCATCTCGATTATTCTTCGGAAAGCTGATTGAACTGCCTTTGGAATATTGTCTGCTTCATCTAATACAACAAATTTATAGTGATTTGCATTAGTAATTCCCCTATGAAATACGAAATTTTTAATTTGACTTAGTTTTCCCATTCTAACTTCATCAGATGCATTCTTTTCTAACATACAATCTTGCGGAATTTTCTCAGTTTGTAAAAAATCATTAATTAAAGATCTCGCTGTTGAAGTTTTACCAGTTCCAGCAGGACCTGCAAAAATTAAATGGGGCAAAGTTTTCTTTTCTACAAAACTCTTTAATGATTGGACTGTCAAAGTTTGGCTAATAATATCATTTAGATGTTTTGGGCGATATTTTTCAACCCATGGAATATCTCTCAAATCTTTATATTTTTTCTCCAAAATTATTTCCTCAAATTGAAATTTCCTATATTAAAAATGATATAGCGATATTTAAAAAAAAATTAATGGTTAACAATTTAATAATACAATAAAACTAAATTAATATGTGAATGAAATTGCTAAAAATTAGGAAAGCTATTCCCGAAGACCGCAATCAAATTGAAATGTTAACCAGATTACTTGTGAGTGAAAGAAAGGAAACCTTCGATGAGAAACGCTTTGAATGGGGTTTATTGCGAAGACTTTTTGACCCGTTACAAAGGCAAGGAACATTCGTAGCTGAGATTAATAATAATTCTGATAAATCTAAAGAATTAATTGGCATGATCTTCTCAGAACTTCGAGTTGATCCATTTGGTAATTCAGAAGGACACATTAAAGAAATCTATCTTCGACCTAAACACAGAACAAATGAAAATTTGGAAGCATTATTGAATGCAGTTATTGAACAATTAAAAAAAATGGATTTTCAAGTCATCAAAATTAATTTAAAGCCTGATGATGAACAATCATCCAAAATATATCGCTTGTTAAATTTAAAAGAAAAATATTCTGTTCTCGAATTGAGATTAGATTAGATTAAAAAAAAAGAATTTCTTTTTTATCTGGGTATAACCCGATATTTTTTATTAATTGTTTATGGATATATACATAAACATAAATATGTATATTTCTTTTTTTAACTCATGAATAAAGAACATGTAAAGAAATATTTCTTAGATTTCATTGAAAAATCCTTTCCAACAATCTATACTCGTAATTATTCATTGAAACCATCCAATCGAATACAAGTCTTGATTGGATCTAGACGGGTGGGGAAAACTTTCATTTTATTTCAAATCATGCAACAGTTGTTAGAAAAACAAATTCAGAAAAATCAAATTCTCTATCTTAATTTTGAACACCCACTTTTAAGATCCATCCAATTTGATGAGATGGAATCCGTTTTTGAAATCTATTGGTCGCTTTATCCAGAATCATTACAAAAAAAATTGTATATATTCATTGATGAACCTCAAAATCTCCCGAATTGGGATAGATTAGTTCGCGCTCTTCAAGATGATTATCATTTTCCGATTTTTATTACGGGATCTTCCTCGAAACTTTTAAGTAAAGACATTTCAACCCATTTACGCGGGAGGACCTTAACTAATTTCATCTATCCCCTCTCTTTCGCCGAATATCTATCATTTAACAAGATTCACTTCAACTTATCCCATTTGTCTACCAAAGAAAAGTCAAAGATTCTCTTCTATGTCAAAGATTATTTGAATTATGGTGGTTTTCCAGAAATTGTGTTAGAATCGGATAAATTGATTAAAGTCCGGATTTTAAAAGATTTAATTGATTTAACAATATATCGAGATTTGATTGATCGGTTTTCGATAAGAAACACGAATATGGTTAAATTTTTAATCCACTTCCTCATTCAAAATTCCACGAAGCAGATCAGTATTCATAAAATCTTTAATCATTTTAAATCACAAGGAATAAAAATTGATAAAAATGCTTTCTATGAATATTTTAGCATGTTAGAAGATGTTTCTTTAATTCATACATTGAAGAAATTTTCTCCAAAATTGCGTGAAAGTCATGCAACTCCCTATAAAATTTATCTGAACGATCCTGGATTTCTTAATCTATATCTGATCCAAGCTCCAGTGCTTCAGTTGGAAAATCATGTTTATCTGGAATTGTTACGCCGTTCAAAAAATATTCCTACTACACACTTTTATTATTGGCGTTCGTCTAATCAATGGGAAATTGATTTTATCATAACAGAAAAAAACGTACCTGTGCAAGCCATACAAGTATCTTATTCCTTGAAAGATATTCAAACACAATCTAGAGAAACCCGATCTCTTCATAAATTTTCTGAACAGTATCCTACTTGTGAACTTTTTATCATCACTTTTGATGAAGGCCCTATTGAATCGCTAGATACATCCCAAATTTCTGTTATTCCTTTCTGGAAATGGTGTTTAACACCAAGCTCAAAATTGAAAAATTCTTAGATTAGTTTTTTCTAAACGTTGATGTGCAACCCGATATCTAAAAATTTTGTCATAAAATTTTGCTTAGAGATATATTACTTAGAGATAATCTGTGTAGAATTTTTTAGCGCATTCAGGGCATATCCCATGAGTAAATTCCTTATCCTCAACATTTTGAAATATTCCTTAACATTAGTCCAATAACCCTCATCGTCACGGATTTTTTTGCAATTCGCACAAATGGGAAGCAGTTCACTGAGATTTTCCACTTTTTCTTCATATTGAGAGAACCTATTTGCTTGAAACACAGCGATACCAATTGCCAGTGACAACGTAAAGATCCCGAAGAGTGAATAGAATAAGATCAAATTAGTCTGCAATGCTCGCGTTTCTGAGGTAAAATTCTCAGCGGGCTCGGCGCTAATTATATACCATTGGCGAATGGAAAATTCGAGTGAATCATAATGAAAATAGTACATAATACCGTCAATCATGACGGAATTAGGGCCATGGGTGATTTCAGAGCTGCTGGAGTTTGCATCTTCAAACATCTCTGCTTTAAACTCAATAGCCCCAGCAGTAGATTCATTTATTTCGAGATCGGGTTGACCGAACTTTGCAATGTAGATCTCTCCGATTTCAATTCCCTCGGCGTTTTCATAGTTTAGATCAAGAAAACCGGAAAAAATTCCAGGAGTTTAATAAGAATATTTTGGAATATCAAAGATAGGCGCAAGGATGTAATCCATCCCCACATTGGCAACCAGAACACCCACGCATAGTTTATTTTGGACAAACTTGGACATTCAATGATGAAGTCCTGAGTCCGAACCCTCCCATGCGTGAGGGTTGAAAGTTCTGCATAATCTAAGGAGAAAATGCTTTCTCCGCAATCCTTAGAGGATATCGATAAGAAATACTGGAGTACTTCTTGATACAAGCTCGTCGAGTTTAACTTTTCTGTATAGAAAGAGCCTTCAACTTGTTCAGAGGGTGAAAGGAGGGCAAATTCATCATTCAATGTATCATTCGATGCCCGCCATTCTACAAATTCTTGTATCAGAGGAAATTGGCGAATAATGCAGAAAGCATTTTCACATTCTTCCAAATTATTTCTAATTTGAATATTTAAAATATGGCACCGGTCTACGAGGATTTGATTTTTCAATTCCATCTCATCGTCGATTATCATATTTATTTGGGCAATGGTGAAAAACATAAAGGGAATTACAAATGCAATAATGAAAATTCCGAGTGAGGAGAGAATAAATTTTTTTTAAACGGTTTCCGATTTCTTGGGGCATTCATGGTAATCAAATGTCGGGTTTTATGATAATAAAGCACATAGTCAGAGTGTTGCTAAAAAGATATAGATTAGAAATTCAGAGAATTCCATTAAAAATATGTAATCATTTAAGTGGATGATGCCAAAAAGGTATGGATATATACATAAACATGTAAAAAAAAAATTTCTACATTTTTTCACTTTGTTATATTTCAAAATCACAATCATCCAAAATTACTATATTTCAAAATGAAAAAAACTTTAATATATCATTCATTTTTTCATATATCATTTTGCAAAAAATTGAATGATTTGTTGATATAATATGTGGGGTAAAGATTTTTCATATTTTCATGATCTCTGGAAGGATATAAGGCTTTTATTAGTATTTAATACACTTAAGGCTAATCCA
>JAUWOE010000019.1 GCA_030612265.1 Promethearchaeum sp. | reverse complement strand
TTTTCAATTAAGCAAGATCTATCCGAATTTTTATACCCAAGTAATCATTCAAGCGCAATTAGCGAATTTGAAGGGATGTCGTTAACAATCGATTATATTGTCAACTCTGATGTCTTTTCTAGTATTGTTGGTGTAGATGAATCTACTACTTCATATGAGCTCGAGTCGCAAGAAGTGGATGGGGAAGTAAACGTTCAAACTGAAGATAGCACTTTAATGAGAATGAATTTAACTCAAAAATACAAATGGGGGAAGGATGGAAAGGATTATAATAATACTGTCACTTTATCACCGATATATGGTTTTGATTTAAATTATGGAGATATGGAATTGGGAGTAGCATCTGTTTATAATGACCAAATTTCTCCCTATTCTTATAGTTTGTGCTTTGAAAACTGGGATGGTTATTCAATTTCTATGGATCCTACCTTTACCAGTTACTATACTTATCAAGTACCTGGATTTCAATTTCCTATTTATCTTCTGTACGGGATAATTCCTCTTGCCGCTTTGATCGGTATTATTATGTCAAAACAAGAATATCGTTCTTTCTTATTAAATCGGGTATTACAAATTGAAACTGGTGCACATCGACTCACTATGGAAGATGTATTAGAAAATGAAAACCGTTCAAAAGTAATCGATTTCATTGTTGATGATCCTGGGATCCATTTTAGTGAATTGCTCCGTCGAACAAATCTTGCACCAGGAAACCTTAATTGGCATATTGAAATTTTAGAGCGATATAAGATAATTAAGAGCGAGATAGTTGGTAAATATGTAATTTATTTTCCTTATCATGGTAAAAACCCTCTATCCAATATTGATTTAAAATTGCAGAAAAGTAAAACTACTATGGAAATCTTAGCGATGATTCAAACCACTCCAGGAATAACTCAAAATCAAATTGCAAAATGTCTTGAGAAAAATCATAAAACAGTCAAATATCATCTGGATAAATTAATTGAAGTAGATTTAATTGAAAAAAGAAAAAAAGGAAGGAAAAACTTACTTTATTCTACTATACAAGAATTAACTGAAGATATTGAAATTAACTGAATAATTACCTTTATGAATTTTATTGGAAACTGAATTTCTCAAATTTGTACTAATATAAATTTTTCACAATTTTCTTCTTATAAGAATTCTCTCTAAAATTTCTCCTAAAGAACATTAGGAACATTGAGATTTTAAAAAAATAAAATATGGGGAAAATCCAACCTTTTGGATGTGGGGAGAATCCCTCCTACTTCCTTATATATTGAGGACAAGTGATTATAAATTAACTTCAAAAGTTGAAGGTGTAAATGATGAAAAAAATTAATTTCATTTTTGTTTTCTTTGTTGGGTTTCTTTTACTTAACGTAGCTGTAAACGCTCAAGGAGGAAGTGCAGTAATCAATCAAGATGAATCTAACAATATGGCGGGAGAATTTGCGGGAGATTTTTATTATTATGTCGATTGGTTTAACGAAAGTTTTCCTGAATGGGAATATCATGATGAATTTGAATATTGGGAGATTTTATGGTTAAACAACGGAACAGAAGACACCTGGGTCATGGTAGTTGTTGATTACAATTTAACTATTATTGATTGGGGTGAATTATCATATTTATACTTCGAGATCTATAATGATCCTGATGGATCCTTCTTGGATAATTATGAAGAAGGTTGGAATGGGTTTGAAGATGTAGACTGGGAAGGTTATGATGATTATTACTTGGAAGAGAATGAAGGTGCTTGGGATATGAATGAAACTGACCCCGGTGATGATAATTCAACAGAACCTTGGGAGGAAGATTGGGAAGATTGGGATGATGTTGAAGGCGATTATGATTGGGGATCTGATTTCAATTGGGAAAATTGGGATGAAGATATCTGGTCCGATGATACTTATTCAGATGATTATGACATTATGCAAGATTCATTAGATGGCGATGAAGGTTTCTGGTTTATAGATGTCTACTTTGAAGAATGGTTTACAACTTATTCTGGATATATAAACTATACATGGTATAACATTGATTATGGGAAAGAATACGAAATAACAATCCTAGATCAATTAGATCCTACTTTATTAAGGCCTGCTGAGACATCTCCTTATGAGGATGACTGGTATTATGACTGGGATTGGGAATGGGCACAGATGATGCTGGTAAATGAAACTTATAATGAAGAGACATATTCTTGGACTTGGTTCTCTTATAATATTGGACAATGGGTTAGTTCATATGATGAAACTACCGAGCAATTCACCTTTATTTCGCAGAACATTGCATATATGGGAATGTCTCTATATGAAGATATGAATGGAAACGGTGTTGTTGATTCATATTATGAAGACATTCGTGAAGATGGCGAAGTATGGATTCAAATCGAAAGTGAACCTATTACTCAGGATTATGAACTCAATACAACTGAATCTGAAGAAAAATATTCCCTGAGTATCGAATCGGTTGGAGATGTGGTTTGGGGAGAACCTGAAATTACAGAAAATAGCGCGGAATTCTGGATATGTTTGGAAAATATTGATTTCTTGGCGATTCCATATGCTTCAAATTATAATTGGTTTATGGAAGATTCAGCAGATGAGAATTTGAGCATTCCTTGTAATGTAGAATATTTAAACATTTCATTCTTTTATGAGGGTGATGAAACAGGTTCAAGTATAGCTATTAAACATGATATTGCAGATTTTACTGATCCTACTACTGAAGGTATGCTCGATGCTTTTGGTGTATTATCTATGACTATCGATTATAGTGTATACTCAGATAAATACGGTGAAATTCTTGAATATAATGAGCCTGGATCAACAGACCCATTCATATCTGAAGATTATGATGAAGCGGTACCTGTGGAAGGAGAAATTTCTGTTGAGGTAGAAGATGAAGAATTTATGAACATGGATTTCTCAATGAATTATACATGGGGGAAAGATGGAGAAGTATACGAAAATACAGTTGCTATTAATCCACAATATGGATATTATATAATGTATTCAGATGCCGAACTTGGGCAAGCTTCAACATTTGGTTATGAAAGTAGTTCCTACATGTATTCAATGTGTTTTAATTGGGAAGGTTATGCAATTACTATGGATCCGACCTTTGTTTCTTATTACAAGGACTATGATGGAAAAAATATATCTCTACCGGGAATTGGGTTAATTATTCTCATTTCTTTGAGTGCAAGTGCAGCAGTAATTATGGTAATTCGAAATAAACGTAAAGCATTATAACGATTTGACTCTATTTTTTTTAATTCTTTTTTTTTTTTCTTTTCTCTTAGCGAAGATCAGTCTTAGAATATCTGAATTTAACCATGAGATATGTAAATGCAGATGAACCTAACAGCATCAAGAGGGATATTATAAGTGCTTTCGAGAATTCAACTTCTCCAATTAAAATTCCTACAGGATCATAATAATTTAGATAGCCAGTATATTTCAGAAACTCTATATTTTGATTTAAGAAGGGAATAATAGCCATAAATATAAAGAAAATAAAAACAAACACAGCTAAATTTTTCCCTTTTGAAACAAGAGGGATCAGAGCAATTCCTATCAGAAAAATCCCCAATCCGATATAATGAATCCATAATACGGTAAACACTTGGGCTTGTAATTTAAAAGAAAGATCAAAATCCACTACCGTTGACTGAATCCCTCTGAAAATAAAGAATAATCCCCAAATAAGGATAGAAAAACTAACGATCATGCTAAAAATTCGAGCAAGAATTAATCGTAAAGGAGAAATATCATTTGCAAATAAAATGTCATGAGTAGAGGTTTTTACATCTCTGTTAGGGATATTTGCGGCAATTAGAGCTATTGCAATCCCAAAATAGATCCACAATCCAGAATAAAATTTGAGGATAACAAAGCCTAAAAGTGAAGCGGGTATATTATGATTTTGAATAAATGCTGCAAATATTGGAGTATTACTTTGTTCCAATTGAAGTATTAATTCATCTGGAGATGGTAAAGCGTTAAATATTGCAAACTGTTGTAAAGCAATAAGAAATAGGAGTAAAATCACTACTTTCAAATTTCTCCTCAGCTGATTAATAAATAGAGGAAATTTTTTTGCTAAAAAGGAATCTGGGTCAAAAATTTTACCCAATGGATTGAAACTGTATTTGGATCCATTAGGATTTAGTTCCTTCACCCGTTCGATATAATCTGGATATTTAACCCTCCATAAACCAATTAAAAAAAGACCTGCTGAAATTCCTAAAATCACCAGAAATGGTTCCCAAATATCAAAGAAATTATCCTTAGAACAGCCAAAAAATATAACTTGTGTTGGATTTAAATAATGATTAATGGATAATTCTGCATAATCTGCATATTCTGGAGATCCACTTAGTAAATCTATCAGAAAACTTAAAATAAGATAACCAAATCCAAAAATTTTTCCAAAAGATTTTGAAAATCGAAGAATGTTTGCAACTGAAGTTAATGTTAGAAAGAATATTCCAGAAGCTAGAGAAATTAAAAATGAGAGAGCTATTTCATCCAAGATTAAAGCACTAGATTGAATTAAAGAGAAAATAACGATAATACCATATAAAGGCAAGATAATGATCACTAGCGAAAAAATGGCGCCTAAATAATTCCAAAGAAAAAGTTTTCTTGCAGAATAACTGGAATGTGTAAGCACGATGTCAATACCATCACTTTCAATTGTTGGGATAACTTTAGCCCCGATATTTATGCCAGAAAAAGCAAGAATGTAATACAGAAATAAACCTAAAATTAGCGTAATCCATAGGATCCACCCAGGTGAGTCCACCATAATAGGATTAAATAAACCCGACACCGCAGATTCATAAAACAATTTTAACATTTCTTTCATAGTTTCTTCTCCTGGAAAGAACAGAGAAAATAAAAGAGAAAGAAGAAATCCGGATATGGACATGGTGAGGATTTCGCCTTTATATCGAATTACTGAAGATTTCATTCGTTTAAACATTTTAACATTCTCCTCAATTATAGTGAAGTAAAAAAAACTCTTCCAAACTTGCTGGTGGGTAAGAGATATCCTTCACATCCATACTGCTTAAAATTTTTAAAATTTTGTTGAGAATGGTTCGTTCTTTTATAGGAAAGTTAATTTCATTCCCTTCTACGCTCATCTCAATCCCTGCGTTTTTAAATACTGTAAGGTCGCCATCTTCAATAATCGCTTTAAGATGTCGCACCACCTTTTTCGATAGATCCGACACATTCTCTAAGGAGATAAGTTCGCCTTCACTGATTATTGCGACTCTATCACATATTTTTTGAACCTCATCGAGATTGTGGGAACTAAAAAATATAGTTTTGCCCTTCTCCTTTTCTTCTAGTATCAGATCATAAAGCGTTTGTTGAAGTAGCGGATCTAACCCAGTAGATGGTTCGTCTAATATAAGCATGCTTGGATCGTGCATGAAAGCTAAAATTATTCCCAACTTTTGCTTATTTCCATGAGACAAAGCTTGAATTTTTTTATGCGTTTCTAAATTAAATCTTTTTAATAGTTCTTCTTTTCTACTACAGGGTTTTTCTTTCAAAGACTCAATGTAATCCAGTAAATTTTTAACCGAAAATCCTTTGGGATAATAAAGTTCACCCGGGAGATAACCAATATCATTTTTTAGATGGGATGAATTTCTTGAAACGATTTCACCATTGATTTTAACAGATCCTTGGTTTGGAATTAAGATATTTAACATGCAACGAATTGTTGTTGTTTTTCCTGCTCCGTTGGGACCTAAAAATCCGAAAATTTCACCTTGTTTAATGTTTAGAGTTAAATCTTTAATCCCTACTGTTTTACCATAAAGTTTTGTTAAATTCGAGATGACAATTTTATCTAAATTATTTTTCATTTTTTTTCAAATGCACATAAGAAAATATATGTTTTAAAATCAAGGTTTTTCTTGAGAGACTATAAAAGAGAAAAAATAGAAAAAGGAATTTTCCCTAATCATGTAAATATTCTTCAGATATTGGGCTAAAAAAGCACCAGATAACTGAAACAATTCCAAAACCTAACAGAACTGCAATCATATTCATTTCAACAAGAATTCCAATAACAGGATTTAGGATCATTAACAAAAACATCCTAATCATTGAAACCGTTGAAAGTGTTGTTGCTCTTTGTTCGGAATGGATATGTTTTTGCATATAGTTTTTCATTAAGACAGGGCGCGAAAAACCCAACCCAACAGCGATTAACATTCCAACTATTGTAATTATAACATTATTTGAGATTCCAAATAAGATGAAACCGATTCCCATTCCTACACCTGTGAATAATATTACTCCTTTTTTTGACCTAAACAACTTTTCCATTGGTATGATCAAATTTAGAACAATAATTTGCATCAGCATCATTCCTGCATGAATCAGACCGAAATAAGATATAGCTATGTTTAATTCTAACAATCTTTTTTGCCAGATCCATATAGCATAATACGCAATTACAGATAGCAATACCATATCCACAATTAAACCGCGCAAACCTTTATTTTCCTTCATGTTTTTAAAACCTTTCTGGAAAATTCTCCATGGTGATTCCTTTTTGGACAATTTATGCTTACTTGGTTCTTTTAAGAAGAAACTAAGTGCGAATCCGATGAATAATGGAATTGCAGATAGTGTCATTGTTATTTTAAGACCTCCAACTGATGCAATCAATCCTCCTGAGATTGTTCCGATCATCATTGCAACTAAGCCATAACTTCCCATACGTGCAAAAATTTTCTTAGATTCCTTTTCTCTTCCTAATTCCAGTAAAGTATCGTAAATAATTGCCTCATTTGCTCCGGAATTTAAAGCTAAAGCTAAAGCCCATATAATCTCACCAATGGCAAACACGTAAAATCTTGGGTACATTACATAAACTAGTACTGCAATTGCGTTCGTAATATAAGACAGATTGAGAGATAATTTTCGACCGAATTTATCAGCAATTGTTCCTGTAGGAATTTCAAATAAAAATATTGCACCTGTGAAAATCGACTCCAAAATCATTATTTCTGAGAAAGTTAAACCACCCCAGTCTTGAAAGAATGGAATCATCACTGAACCAAAGAAATGTATCCGCATTATTATGTTGAGTGCAAATAATAACGGGATATTTCTCCGAAATGCTTTTTTTTCATCTGATATTACTACATCTACCATTTCTTTTTCAACTATTTTAGTTTTTGACATTTTTTTTTATCCCTTGTTTATTTTTTTTATTTCGGGTAGCCTCCGAACGGATTTGTACCGTTGGATTATTTCATTGTATTGTAATGCGGGGACACATTATTTTTTTGAATAAACCTAAAAGTTTGAAGTATTCAGCAAGAACCTATTAATAAGAAATCAAATGAGGTCCAACGAGTCTTCCCTGTTTATGCAAAAACAAGGCAGTTGGGAGTCACTGAATTATTAATCATATTTTCAGGTGTGTTGAATCTTCCAAGGAACCTGCTGAAGTATTGGATTGTTTTACTCCAAATTTCTATGATAAATTTTTTTTTCAATGATTTCACCAAGAATAATTATAAAATATAAGATCTTATAAGTCAGTTTTTTATTTAAAGTTATTTATCGGATGATTGGCGAATTTGGATTAACCTTAATATCACCAATGGATTATTAAGCGAAATTTATTAAAGAATCTCAATTATCTAATCATCCCTACTGCTCTTGGAACACCTTTTTGAAGAATGATTCCATCCCGAAAAATTCAATATTCTGCGTCTGTCATGAATGTTGTATCAGAAAGAATCGAACGAAAAATGTTTATTCGATAATAATATACATAGTGTCTACTGCATGAGGGAGATTTTTTAAACAAAATCCCCAAGAAAATTGATTATTATTTGTGACGGACGCAGTTGTAACCATGTTAAAAACACTGTATGTTTTTATAACTATAATGTAAGAGACCAATTAAAAATTTAAATTTTATTATTTTATCAATATCTTCTTTTTTATCCTAATATTTTACAAGATATGGATCTGCACCCTCAATGTTTAGCATGTTTAATAGGTCAAGTCGAAAAAGCATTTCATTTATTACGACCTTCTGTATCCAATGCTGAAATTGTTGAAATTCAAAAGAAAATCATGTTGAAACTAGCCCAAATGAATCAAAAGAAAATGCCATACTATGGCCAAGCTCTATATCAATCAATATCAGAAATAATGGGAGAAAAAGATCCTTATCGAAAAATGAAACAAAAAAACATCAAACAAGCGTTAAAATTTATTCCAACGCTAAGAGAAATAATCAACAAATCACCAGATCCTTTACTAACCGTAATAGTTATTGCAATACTTGGAAACACATTTGATTTTGGGACCCCTCATAAGATTGACCTCGAAGAAGATATCATGAATTTTTCTTTGGATAAACTGGGTGTTAACGATTTTGATAAATTTGTAAAAGATCTTAAAAAATCAGATAGAATTCTGATTATTGGGGATAATTCTGGAGAATCTGTATTTGATCGAATGATGCTAGAATATTTTACTGAAACATTCCCCAATAAACAATTTGTTTATTCAATTCGTAGCGGTCCAGCTATAAATGACATAACTAAAACAGAAGCAGAAGAAATTGGATTAACTAAGATTTGTAAAATTATTGAAGGATCTGCTTCCCCTGGAGTAATTCTCGAACAAACTAACAAAGAATTTCAAGAAACTTTTAAGACTTCCGAACTAATTCTCTCTAAAGGTCAAGGAAACTACGAATCCTTAGATGATATTGAAATTGGGAACAAAAATCTTTACTTTCTACTTAAAGCTAAATGTAGTTTCGTTGCAGAAAGATTTGGCGTGGAAGTAGGCTCTTTAATTTTGAAAAAAAGAGAAAAATAAAACAAACAAACGAAAAAAAGACTAATTCCACTTTTACTTCTCATTTCTCTAAAATAATACCTTCAAATGGTTGAAGAATCATATTTTGGCCATTTAAAGGTTGGCTTGAAATAGTTGTTGAAGCTAATAAATGAGAATTTGGAATAGGATTATGGAATGAAGCGATTTTACTTCCAAAATTTAGATAAACATAAATCATTTGTTCATTTCCATCAATTATTGCTGATCTTGTATAGCCAAGAACATGCTTTGATATTGTTTTTGGATCTATTAGAGTAATATTTCCCGAATTTAATGCAGGAGTTTTTTTCCTTAATTTGAGGAATCTTTGATAGCAATAAAACAATGAATTCTTATCTTTAATGGAATTTTCTACATTTACTGATTTATAATTTGGATTAACCGATAACCATGTATTGGTTGGATTCGGTGAAAATCCTGCAGTTACATTCCTATTCCATTGCATTGGTGTGCGACAACCGTCCCTATTTAACGCATAATCTGTTATTTTTAATAAAATATTTTGGATAAGGTGAGGGGATTTTTTGAATTTAAATGACACTGCATCAAGAGACTTATCGAAAGGTAGGAAATTTTGTCTCATACCAATTTCTTCTCCGTAATATATAACAGGGACGCCTCTAGCAGTTAATTGAAGTGCTGTGTTAAGTTTTGCTTTCTCAATAGCTTTATTTTCTTTAAAACGCGAAATATGCCGAATTATATCATGATTTGAGAAAACCCATGTCGGAATATAAGGATCTGGGAAATATTTTTCATAGTCTTGGATTAATCTACAAAAATTCTTAGCATTTAATTTAGTTCTCATTGACTGGAATAGAAATACCAAATTTAAACCATCAGGCGAATCTTTACCACAAAAGTTGTGTAGTTCTATTAAGGATCCAGAAACCTCACCTATTAAAAATCTAGGTGGATTTTGAAATTCGTCAATGACTTTCCGCAGTTCCTTTGCGAATTCAAAATTATCCGGATAATTTACAGTGTATTTTGAAGATCTAAAAAGCATATCCATTGAATCTTCTGAAGGAATTAATTTCCAGCTAAGAGGATTATCGCGGAATTTTGGATCCACATAAACCGCGCCTAAAATATCAAGCCTAAATCCATCTACGCCCTTTCTCAGCCAAAATCTAATCATATCCATCATATGATCTTTGACTTCTAGATTTCTATAATTCAGATCAGGCTGGAAAGGTAAAAAAGAAGCCCAATACCATTGATCAGTTTTTGAATCATAATGCCAACCACTACCTGTTACAAAAGATTTCCAATTGTTTGGTGGTACCTTTCCATTTGGTTTTTTACCATCTTTCCATACGTACCAATTTCTCTTGGGATTATCTCGGTTCATTCTTGATTCGATAAACCAATTATGTTGATCACTGGTATGATTTAATACTAAATCTAATACAATTTTCATCTTTCGATCATGAATGCTCTTTACAAGGTCATCAAAATCATCCATTGTTCCGTACTCGGGTGCAATATCTTTATAATCTGAAATATCATATCCAAAATCCTTTTGTGGGCTGGAGTAAAATGGAGAAAACCAGATGGTTTCAACACCTAAATCTTTGATATAATCCAATTTAGAAATAATGCCTCGTAAATCTCCAATTCCATTTCCAGTGCTATCTTTGAATGATCGAGGATATATTTGATATATCGTTGTCTTTTTCCACCATTGATCATTTTCCATCATTGATTAACAAAAATGAAAAAACTCTATTAAATGCTTTTAATTAATTAAAAATAAGCAAATTTGGTGAATAAAAAATGAAAAAAACTCTATTAAATGTATTGCAAGCCTATGTCGGCGAATCTCAAGCCAGAAATCGATACGATTTTTATGGCAAAGTTGCAAAGAAAGAAGGATATGAACAAATTGCAGCTTTGTTTTTTGAAATTGCTAAGCAAGAAAAGACTCATGGTAAAAATTTCTTTCGGATGTATAAGCGACTCCAAAAGGAACTAAATGAACCAGAAATTGAAAAATATCTAGATAAAGTTCATGTACCAACTGTTTTCGACACTACAACAGAAAACCTCAAAGATGCGATTGCAGGTGAGCATTTTGAAAACTCTGAACTCTACCCTGGGTTTGCTAAAGTAGCTGAGGAAGAAGGATTTCCAAAAATTGCAGTAAAAATTAGAGCAATTGCAAAAGCAGAAGAACACCACGAAGAAATCTTTACAAAACTCCTAAAAGAATTAGAAGCTGGAACAATCTTTAAAAAAGATGAGAAAATTTGGTGGGTTTGCCTTGAATGCGGGTATATTCATTACGGAAAGGAAGCCCCAAATAATTGTCCTTCATGTGATCATCCTCAAGCTTATTTTATGCGAAAGTCGGAAGAATTTTAGTATTTTTTTTTCCTTTCTTTCTTTATAACCTTGCAAAAAGAAGAATTAGAGCCCAAGTTATTAATCCTGTGAAGATACCATTTAAGAGATTATCGCAAAAAACTTTACCATAAATATCAATAAGTGCAAATGAAATTCCACATACAATCGCGATTAAAACTGCTATAGAATTAGATAATCCTGGCACCGGAATTATATTCAATATAACTATAATGCCTAAAACTGTCGCTAAAACACCAGCTATTAGACCTTCAAAAGATTTTTGAGGAAAAAACCCAAAAGTCAATTTATGTTTCCCGAAGTATTTCCCCATAATTGAAGCAACAGCATCTCCTATGCAACTAACCCAAGCTGCTATAAAAAAAACTTGGATAGGAAATATTGGATGAATCCAAATTATATTGGCGAGAAGAATTGTAGTTACTCCATTTACAGTCCATCTTTCTTTTTCTGGTTCTAATGATTTTTCAAACCAGTTCCACCCCCAGCCAGGTAAATATTCCCAATGAGTGATTCGTGTCATATCTCCTACCATCATCATTATCCAAAAGAAACCAGCAATCAATATGTAAATAAAATTCCGTAATTCTATCAATGTAATATTCCAATCAATATTATTGCTCACTATGAGATCACTAATGAAATTGACAGTGATAATTCCTGTGAACTGAATAAAATGTAACATTTTCCTTGAAAAATCTTTAAATCTATCTAATTTTGTTCCAGTTTCAGCAGATTGATATTTCTTATCAATTTCTTCCAAAAATTTTTCATAAGTGATTCCTCTCCTGTAATCTGGATCCCTTTTTGACCTAATATAGTGAGGAACGATATTAAACCCCAAAAAAAATATTGTCATTACCGAAAAGCTGAAAATATGAATTAAATATAAAATACTATGATTTTGAATGGGCTCTGAAAACATTGTGAGAACATAAAACCCAATAACGAAAAATAATATACTTTCTAAAATTTCTGAATAACGAACATTTACCTTTACTGGATTATTCCACCATTTTATTGTGTGAAGTAAGAGAATAATCCCCATTATCCAGAAAAATAATGCATCTATCCATGCCCATATAATCATTAATATCACAAAGCGCTTTTTGTTATATAATACTGAAAAGGCAATTAATGTTAAGAAAAATTATAAATTAAGTATAAATAAATAAAAAAAAGGGAAAAATGAAAAATATTGTTGTTATAAAGGATATGGTTGTGTAACACCGAATCCACCAAATTTTGATGAATTATATTCTGCCATATACGCATTTCCGACTTTCGAATAAGCAACAGGCATAACAAAAATTGCCAAACCACAACATATCGATACGGCGGTTCCAATTTTCATCCACTTATATCCTTCTGAGATATTTTTCATTTCAGGTGTTGGTAACAGTTTTTCCATTTTAAGAGCCCAATTCTCTAATTCTATAAAAATTAAGATGTTAAGAATGAAAGTTACAATCGATAATCCTACAAATTGCAGTATGAACCCGATAAGGAGATACTGATAAACCTTCTCGAAAACCGGATCACTAGTCGCATCTCTGATATCCTTTACTGAAGTCATATACTGCCAGTAAATAATCAAAGATAAAAGCCCTATGCATGACATTACTAAACCAAAGAGACTTAGTGCACCGATCATTAGAAACAATGACCAATCTTCTTGAACAATTCCCCCGATAATTGATGCTACTAAAGCAATACCCCCGAAAACAACAGCAACTCCTAAAGTGATCCAAAACCATAGACTGTACTTCTTCATTCTTGCCCCCATTTCATAAAATAATTCCGGAATTTGAAGGGGTTCTTCATACGTATCTGATTCTTCATCTGTCATATATTTTTCACCATTAAAATTAAAACCATTTACATTTTTAGAATTCTCTAAAAACGTTTATGTTTAATTTTATTTATATTATCAATTTGAAAATTTTAAAAGGTTTAGGTTTTTACTATTAAGATTCAATATTTTCATTCATAAAGATTGTTTTACTAAAAATTGATAAAGAAAAAATAAATTGGTAGAAATTTAAAGAGATTTTCCACAAACTTCACAAAAAACAGTTCCTTTTGGATTTTCGGCTCCGCAATGCGGACAACGTGCTATATCATCCACTGGTTTATAGGTTTGACCTGAAGGTGCTGGTTGGAACGAAGGTGCATCTTCATAGGATTTTCCGCACTTTCCACAGAATTTCCCTGCTAAGTGTTTTGGTGTAATAGTTCCACAATGTGGACATGTTAGACTTTCTGTTTGTTGTGGGGTTGGGGTGGGTGCTCTAGGTGCAGGAGCAGCGTATGTTTGAGTTGGAGGTGCAGGAGCAGCGTAAGTTTGAGTTGGTGCAGATGCAAATCCTGGAGCAATAGATACCATAGGCCATGGTCGAGTTGTCCCAATTCCCCCAAATTGGGAGGAATTGTATTCTGCCATTAGAGCCTTCCCGATTTTCGCTTGAGCTATAGGAACCACAATAATTGCTATTGGGACACACAAAGATATGGCGGTTCCAATTTTTAGCCATTTAAAACCCTCCGTCACATTTGCCATTTCAGGAGTGGGTAACTCTTGTTCCATTCTGGTCCCCCATTTCTCCATTTCTATATAGATCAGAATGTTAAGAATGAATGTAACAATCGATAATCCAACAAATTGAAGAATAAAACCGATTAATAAATATTGGTAAACCTTCTCGAAAATTGGATCACCAGTAGCATCCCGTATATCCTTGACAGAATTCATGTATTGCCAGAATAAATACAAGGAATAAAGACCTAAACAACTAATACATAATGACACCAATCCCATTAATCCAATTCCGATGTACATTAAGATCATCATAGCATCATAATCATACATAAATATTGAAATTATAAATGGGATAGATCCAATAATGGATCCAATAAATGCACTCCCCATTACTATCCAAAACCATGTGCTCATTTTCTTCATTCTTGCCCCCAATTCATAGAGAAGCTCTGGAATTTGAGGGCTTTCAGCATAACTTGTAGAAGATGTCATAATAAATTTTCACCATAAATAATACTTTTTCTGAATGTGAATTTGTAAAATGATTCAGATATTGTAACTTATCAATTTTGTAGTTTTAAAATGTTTGTTTTTCATATTTTGTGAAGGAGCTATATTTAATATTCTAAATTAGTTAAAAATAAGAATTCAATAAAACAAATCGAAAAAAAAAAGTAAAATATACAAATATTATAAAGAATTGATTGCGAATATTATTCAATTTTTAAGTCCGAATCCAATTATTTCCTTTATTTTTATTATCTAACTTAATTCCATATCCTTCTTTGAAATATACTCACAAGCAATTTTTAATACAGCCTCGACAGCCTCAGGCTCAATCGCGCTTACAACATCCTTCGGAGTATGATAAGCATCATATCTCTCATTACCTCCCCAAGGCATTGCAATTAGAGATGTAGCATCTATACCAACCCTTCCAAACTCTCCTGCATCGGTTCCACCAGTTAAAAATTCGATTGGTTTCATTTCAGCAGGATATCCCAGTTTTTCTGATATTTCCTTACACTCCATTGCCATATTTACTGACAGCTTTACACTACAATTTATATCCGATGTTAAGAAGAAAAGTTCTTTGACTAGATAAGGACAATCCATATTAAAATTATAGGTCGGAATCGCCTTCATTTCTGCAATATTCTTTTTAACGTAAGCACGAGCTCCTCTCAATCCACATTCTTCAGCGTCCCAACCGGCAATTACCAAACGTGTATTCTCCAATCCCTTTCCACTCTTTTTTAGATCAGAAAATTTTTTTCCGACTTTATCGGCTATACATACTGAGACTAAATTATCACCCGCTCCCGGAGTTCCCTTTTTACCACTAAAAAAATAGAGTTGAATTACTAAAATAATTGAAACTGTAAATAGTATCTTCAATGTAAGTGAAAATCCGATGGCTGCTGGTGCCCCTGAAATTGCTTGTATTATCACCCATACCCAAGAACAAATGAACATGAGAAATACAAACCCCAAACTTCCTAAAATCCTTAAGGAGTAAAGTTTTGGTTGATACACAAAAAAATTAAATATGTATGCACTGTCAATATGTCCGCTGACAATTATCTGTTGCTTAACCTCGCCCTTTGGCTCGATCTTCCCAATAACGTTATACCCTTTCTTTTTCTTCCAAAAAACATCTACAAACTCTTTATATAAAAAGAATTCCATAACCATTATGATTATCCCAATAGTGATCCCGATTGCCGCTATCAAAGGGAGATCTAACCAAAATAAGATTATTCCTACGGTATAAAGTACTGTAAGCAATTTAATCCACCCCAAAAAGGTTTTCGGATGCACATCAAATTCCTGCAACTCCGTTGAATCGCAATATTTTCCAAATTCATCCTTCAACAAATCTGCTGTTTTCTTTGTCGACAAATCTCCCGTAAGTCGGGGTCCGAACTTATCGATAATTTTTCCCGTAAATTGAAGCACTTCGTTGGCATCTGAACTATCTATCTGAATTTCGCCCATAATATTATTTATTCTACTGTCCTAAAATAGATTCTATTCCAAAAAATGCGATGATTAAAATCCGATTTAAAAGGGATTTTTCAAATTTATTGTGGGAATTTCAAAGAAAAAATGTTGTATATCTTATATTTTTAACCCATTTTCCAAGAGTTCTGAAATTTGCCTCACTTTCATGCTCAAATAATTTCTCCTAAATCGATCTTTAATATTTCCACCTATTTTCATAATACCGAGCAAGGAAATTATAACATTTCACTTTTTTGATCCGTTCATTTTTGTCGATATATTTCCCGATCCAAGCATTCTGACCCTAATTTTCCCCCAACTTCCCATAACCTTTAAATATCCACAATAACATTATTTAGTTAGATTGTGAATTCTCGTTTAGAAATAATACAAAACGAAAAAACACAATTCTGTTCACTGAACTACAATATAAGCGGAGAATGAAAATAATGGCAAAGAAAAGAAGAATTTTTGCATGGTCACCTTTAAGAGCCCTAATGAAAAAATCAGGCGCTCGAATTGTTAGTAGAGAAGCTGTCGAACAACTCCTTTACTACTTGGAAGATCGCAGCAAAAAACTCACCGTAATGGCTTTAAAATTCGCTAAACACTCAAAGCGAAAGAAGATAACTAAAGGAGATATGGGTCTCGCAATCGAGTATTTATAAACTCGATTGACAAAATTAATAAGGTAGATTAACAATGGCAAAAAAAAGAAGAATATTTGCATGGAGCCCTTTACGCGCGCTCATGAAAAAAGCCGGGGCAGAAATCGTTAGCAGAGAATCTGTCGAAATGTTATTAAATTATTTAGAGACTCGATCGAAGAAATTGACCGAAGTTGCTTTAATTTTTGCGAAGCATTCAAAACGAAAGAAGATCTCCAAGGGCGATATGGCCTTAGCGATCGAAAATTACCATTAGGCGTTTATATTTAACCTAGTGGTAGATTTTTTTTTTCACAAATTTCTAAATTTATTTCATTAATAAACTATTTGATGTATAAGGAAGATTTTTAAAGTTTGTAGAAGAAATTCTTTTAATTCATTTTTTCTAGGATGAAAGATTTTTATGGTTGGGGAAGTGCTGATTTACTTCCAGACTGATATTGTAAAATAAAGGTAATTGGCGATACAGTTAATTCCAGTCTTCCATATTGGAGAAAGTAGGATTTAAAAAAGAATTATTTAGGAGAAAATTGAAAAATGAAATATTATGAAAAATTCCCAGTGTCAGAAGACCGTCCTTTTTACAAAGGAAAGTTTTGGCCAAAGGGAGTACCGCATAAATTAGATTATGAAGTTTCTACAACTGTAGGACAATTTTTTAACGATGCGGTTGTAAAATATGGTGATGATCCTGCGATTTGATTCTTGGAAACATGGGTAACGTACAAAGAATTAAAGGAAATGGTAGATGCATTAGCGACTTACCTCCAGTCAATTGGAGTTAAAAAAGGAGATGTTGTAGCCGTCCATTTGGCAAATTGTATCCAATATGTTGTTTCTTATTATGCAATCACATCGATCGGAGCAGTAATTACTGGAATCAATCCAACATATAAGGCGATGGAGGTTCTACACCAATGCAAGCTAACCGGTGCGAAAATAATAATCGTGCTTGATGCTTTATATTTCCATTACGTTGCGAAATTTAGAGATAAATGGGACTTTGATAAGATTATCTATACAAATTTGGTTGATTTAGCCTCTGGAATGTCACCAGTAATCAAATTTATTGGAAAACTGATTAAGAAGATACCAAAGGCAAAAGTGGAGCATCCTAACGCGATAAGTTTAAAGGAAGTTTTAAAGACAAAACCGAACGTGCAACCTGTTGATATTAATGCGGAAGAAGATGCAGCGACTTTGATTATGACAGGTGGTACAACAGGTGTTCCAAAAGCAGCTGAATTAACCCATATGAACGTTGTTTCAAATGCTTATCAATGCGTTGATATTTTAGTTAATCAACGCGAAGAGGGAAGCTCAGATCCCCCACTAGGGCATAGAACAGGTATGGTCGGCACTTTACCATTATATCATAGTTTTGCTATGACTACCGTTCTAAACACATCATTAGCAGTCGGAGGATGGCAAATGCTATTTCCAAAACCCCCACCAACTGAAGAAATGTTGGAAGAAATTCACAAATTACCCGATTATAATGGATATATCTATTGTGCTGCAGAAATTCTTTTCCAACGTATTGCTGAACTTGATCAGGCAACTATTGACAAATATCCGCTAAAAGGTCATCTAAAATTGTGCATTTCAGGTGCTGGACCCCTTCATGAGTATGTTCGTATTCCATATGAAGAAAAAACGGGTGCAAAAATCACCGAAGGTTATGGATTATCTGAGTCATCACCGGTAGTGAGTTGTAATAATTTTTACGGTGAGCGCGAACCAGGATTTCTGGGGGTACCTGCACCAAGCACTGATTGGATGATATTCGATTCTGAAGATTTCTCAAAGGGACCAATTACAGGTCTTGGAGAGGAAGAGGGAACCGGTGAAATTTGTTGTGCAGGTCCACAAGTAATGAAAAGTTATTGGAAGAATCCCGAACGTACTGCTGCAACACTAAAGCAATGGGATGGAAGAACTTGGCTATTAACAGGAGATATCGGATTTATGGATGAACACGGTCGAATTGCTATCCGAGATCGTAAGAAGCAATTAATCAAAATGGCTGGGCATTCAGTATTTCCAAAAGAAGTGGAATCGTTATTAGGGTCTCATGAAAAAGTTCTAGAAGCTGCAGTTGCAGGTATTCCTGATGAGAAAACAGGTGAAGCAGTTAAAGCATGGGTTGCACTTAAACCAGATGCGATAGGAACTGTTACTGCAGAGGAAATTAAAGCTTGGGCTTTAGAAAATTTAACCAGGTGGAAATGTCCAAAATACGTTGATATTATCGATGAATTACCCAAATCTGTTGTCGGAAAGGTCATGAGAAGAACTTTGCAAGAAGCTGACCCTTTATACATTAAAGTTCACGGGGAACCTAAAGAATAATTTACGGACTTTTATTTTTTTTTTATTGTTTCTTATTTCCCTATTTATTTTCTGATTAAAACAGGTAGGAAGGATTCTTTTTAAAAAACCCATTCAAATTATGTGAATTAGGAACCTGTAAATCACATATTTTACTATTTGTGAAATATTCAAAATCGAATTCGGTCATATCCCCCGCTTTTTTATAAGTTATTGGCATTAAACGCGCTGTCAAGGGTTTTTTCAAGCGTAAAGAAATCATACCTAAGTCCATTAGAAGTAGTTCAATTGCAGCAGGATCAAGACCTCCTGGAATAGGGACACAATCTAAACCCAATCCGCACATTGTTGAATAGAGTAATAGTTTAGATATGTCAACTTTATTCTCATTGTTTCTTCGTGCAATTATATAATCTTCAAGTAATGGTTGCATAAAACCAGAAAAACCGATTTTAGGCCGATCAATAGATTGTAAAGCTTCAGTTAGAAATCCTACTGAAAAAACAGTACCTGGTTCACCAAATTTGCATAAACCTAGTTGTTCAAGAGCGGTACCGATACTTTTTTCTTTTGTTGGATAAGGAGCAGGACTAAAATCTATTCCTTCGAAATTAAAACCATTTTTTTTACAGAAAGGTTCAGCAATTTCACTAATCTGATCGAAAATTTCAGTAAATCTTGTTTGGATTGCTTTTTTCACATTATTTAAATTTGTAGAAGTTGGGGGATTTTCTTTTAATACCGTAATAACTTCGTCTGCTGCTTCTAAGGCTATGGAAATTTTTGGCAGGCTACCGATATGATATGCTGACGGAAAGAAGGGTGTATTAGGTGGAACATTAAAAGTAACTGCAAATTTAACATTTTGGAAAGGATCGGGCATTGATAACTTCTGGATAATTTTTGTAGATTCCTTAATCGTTTCAAAGTTAAGTCCTTCGCGATTTGAACCAGCTTGGATACTAGTAAACATGTTGGGGTATTTATAAATTAAATTTGGGATGTCTCTCATTAATTCAAGTTGCGTATTGGTCATATGTTCCATTTGATCACAAAGTCCTGGCATAAATGCATAAATACCAAGAAGGTTGTCTTTTACCAAATCTTCTAATATTGGTAATATTTCCTCTCTTCTTTTAAAAATTGAAGCATTTGAAAGATTGGTCGATTTTGAGAATGTTTGACTTGCGAATCGAATATACTCTACTTCAATGCCTTGATTATTGAAATTATCCTGTAAAACTTGTAATTTTTTAAGGTTATTTTGTAAAGAGTTTAATTTTGGGTCGCTTTCAAACAGATTTTGCCCCAAAGTGATTGACCGAATTTTCATACTATTGCAAATAATATGTAATGAAATAAAAAATTTATAATGAAGAAGAGAGTTCCCTTAAAATTGGAATTTCGAGAGAACAATCAATGCATTCCAATACTCCTATTCTTACTAGGAAATCTTGAATCAATAGGCACATTTCTGTATCAAATGAATAGTAAAGAGCCTTATTAGTTTTATTTTGATCAATGTAGGTTTTAAAAATTTGGTAGAACTTATCCAATCCTTTTTCAGATTCTTCATCTAGATGGTCCTGAACCATATCCGATCTAAATAACACTAAAAATATGAGATCATATTTTGAAACTATGCTCATTTCAACCTCCAGGCCTTTTATAGTAATCCTTTCGATCTTACCAAGGTTTTCTTCACCAAACATAGATAATGCAGATATAAATTGGGTTATCAAATCTAGGTTCAAATTTTTATCCAATTGGATGCTATAAAGTAAATCACCGCCTGAACGGCATATTCCAATCGCAAGGATATATTTTTTTAATTGACTCTCAACAAGGTCATTTCTGCATAGTTTAGGTTCACGGATAGTTTTTCCATCTTTACTTTTAATTCCATCAACTTCCAACAGATCTCTAAGAAATTTTGTTCTAATTCCATCGATTCCAAACATAAATTTATGGTAATACTCTCCAGTTTCAGTAAGATGAAGTAAAGGAACGAAAAATTTACATTTATCATTTGAGCAAAATTTATCTCGGAATTGTGAATCATTGAGAAGTTCTTGTGGAACCTCCAAGGAATTTACAGAGGTTTCTCTATAAGATATTCCATTTTCAAGAAACCAGCGTTTTAGTAAATCACATCGGCCACAATCCTCTTTCGTAATAATTTCAAATTCCTTCACTTAATTTCACCAATTGATAGATTTGGTATGGAGTTTAAAAAAATTATGAATTCTCTGGAGTAAAAAAGAAGAAAAACACAATTAATAATATCTAATTTTTCTCGTAATATTCAAGAGAAATCATAGTAGTTGAATCTTGTATGCCTTTAATTTTGCGCAGATAATCCAAAATGAATTTATTGAGTTCATCGATGGATTTAACTCTAATCCGGATAACAATATCTGTATTCCCAGTCATAATTGCTGCATTTTCAACTGAAGAATGTTCTAACAATTTTTGAACTATCTCCCGCTGATCTGTATTGCTGGCTTTAATTAAAATAATTCCTACGATATTGCCGTAAACGCGTTCTTTATCTATATTAATTGTATAGTTTTTAATAATTCCACTATCCCTGAGTTTTTTTATTCTGTTATATATGGTAGTTGATGGTAGATTCGTGTTTATGGCTAATTTAGCTACCGAAAGGCTTCCATCTTTTTTTAAAGCATCTATTATAATAAGATCTTTTTCATCCATGTTCATTTCAACCCATTTTTTTTAGATATATGATATAGAAATTCCATTAATTTTATATTATCTACATTTTTTTTAGTGTTTACTTTAAAATATGGAATTACTTGGATCAATTTGGAATAAACATTCCATAATTTTAATATATTTATATAAAAATTGTATATATCTCCCATTTTTTTGGTATAAAAAAGATTAAATTCTGCATTTCGATAGAATATTTATGGAACAAACTATAATCTATTCAAATTCTCAAAATGATTTTGCCTATCCCACTTTATCCATACTTCATATTCAAACAGAAGCTCTCAAAGCAATACATGATTATCTGTATGAGCAAAAGTTGCTACAATTAATGCCTGTAATGTTATCCCCTATTACAGATCCTTTAAGCCATGAAACATCTGATGCCAGAATCAACTATTTTGGACAAGAATTACAATTGACAAAAAGTATGATTTTCCATAAGCAGTTAGCTATTGCATCTTGCAATACAAAAGGAATTTACATAATGTCCCCGAACGTAAGATTGGAAAAACCTCTAAAAAGAGATTCTGGCCGACATCTTATCGAATTTTCCCAAGTAGATATCGAACTTCGCGAGGTCAAGGCATTAAAATTCATGGAATTATTAGAAGGTTTAATAATATCTATTATCACTAGGGTTAAAGGAAAATGTGAAAGAGAATTAGAAGATCTTGGAGTATCACTTAAAATTCCCAAGCGACCTTTTAAAATATTTTCAAGCGAAGAATTAAAGAAAAAATACGGAGAAGATTTTGAAAAAGAAATATCCTTGCAAGAAATTGACCCTTTTTGGATTACTGATTATCATCGCGAGTTTTATGATAAAGAAGATCCAGATCGACCAGGGCATTATTTAAACTACGATCTAGTTTATCCTGAGGGATTTGGCGAGGCTCTCTCAGGAGGAGAACGAGATTTTGAGTACGAAATATTGCTGCGAAAAATTA
This sequence comes from Promethearchaeum sp., assembly GCA_030612265.1. Lineage (GTDB taxonomy): Archaea > Asgardarchaeota > Lokiarchaeia > Sigyniarchaeales > Promethearchaeaceae > Promethearchaeum. Next base: position 6,843 of record JAUWOE010000019.1, on the reverse strand, counting down.
AAGAGCGATATCAGAATCCTGAAACGTTTAAATTCTATCTGGATAAAGCGAAGGATGGAAAATTAGTTGCCAGTGCAGGAGGGGGTTTGGGTATAGAACGACTTGTAAGATTCTTAGCAAAAATGCCGCATATCAGGGAAGTTTCTTTATTTTCCAAAGTTCCGGGAGAGCATTATCAGATTTAATCCAATTTTTTATTCATGTAGGATTAAAAAAATTATAATGCGAATAATTGATTTTAGGTCTGATACTGTCACCAAACCATCCCCAGATATGTGGAAAAAACTCAAATCTTTAGAAAATTCTGATTTGGGGGACGATGTAGAAGGAGAAGATCCAACCGTTAATGAATTGGAACAAAAAGCAGCCAAACTTGTTGGAAAAGAAGCATCACTCCTCACCACTTCTGGAACCCAAGGGAATCTCATCGCTTTATTATCGGAAACAAAACCAGGAGATGAAATATTGGTTGAAGAGCGAAGTCATATTTATAAATGGGAAGTTGGAGGCGCTGCTAGACTTGGTGGGCTAATGGTAAGAACGTTTCCTTCAAATAGAGGTAGTTTTATTCCGAGTAAATTACAGACATTAATTAGACACGAAGATATTCATGAACCTACCACATCCATGATATGTTTGGAGAATACTCATAACGATCATGGGGGAATTGCTCTGCCTCTCTCTCTTTTTAAAGACACGAACTCTTTTGCAATTAAAAATAAGTTAAAGATTCATTTAGATGGCGCTCGGATATTTAACGCAGCTGTAGCACTAAACCAACCTGTTTCCGAATTTACTAAGTATGTTGATAGCGTTCAATTTTGTTTATCAAAAGGATTATCTTGCCCAATAGGATCAATCCTTGCAGGATCATCTGAAATGATAAAAAGAGCTCGAAAATATCGAAAAATGTTAGGCGGAGGAATGCGACAAGCCGGAATAATTGCTGCGATGCCACTTATAGCATTAGAATCAAATTGGATTGCAAGGCTGGCTGAAGATCATAAAAATGCATTTAGGTTATACAAAGGATTATTAGATTCAGATCTCCAAATAAAAGTTCAAAAACCAGATACAAATATTGTCATGGTTGAATTCTCAGAAAATGTCCCAATGTTAAAAGTGGTAGATTTATTAAGTGATGCAGGAATTAAAGCATTTGATACGGGACAAAGAATACGTTTAGTGACTCATTACGGTTTAAATGAAGATGATATCGATTACGGCATTGAAAGAATTCTCGAAACCTTTAAAAAATTCTTTAGTTCGCTTTAATTCAAAAAATTCAGCCTAAACGGCTATATTTATCCTTTTTTTTTCCTTTTTCCATCTCATTAATTTTTTTTTGTTTCTCTTTTTTGAGATAGATTAAATTTTCATAAACCCTTTTCCATTTATTTCTCTTAAAACTTACAATGTTTACTATTATAAACCCAATAACAGCGCAAGTTATTGAAATCCATGCTATTCTTAAAAATATAAATACAACACTTAGAATCGCTAATATAATTACAAGTATGTAAAAATATCGGTAATTTTTCATTCTGTTTTCATGAAATATTCGCATTTCTTCATCAGAAATTGTTACTAACTTTTCTGCTAAATCTCCTTTATCATATGGGCCGATTTTTGACATTAAATTTCATCTCCGGGAACGTAATATATCTGCATTTCGAAATTAAAATTTTTCTTACCTACTTTAAACGAAAAGCTACCTTCACAATTAGAAAGAATTGTAAATTCTTTAAATTCTTTATATTTTCCATCAATTTCTTCATCAGTAATTTCAAGAGTTCCATTTTGAGTTTTAATTTTTGAAGCATTTTTAGGAACCCAAAGACAGATTTTTCCTGTAAAATCATTAGGAAAAGAAGGATGTACTAAAAACCGTATAGAAATAGAATGTTCTTCTATATTTTTTGTAATTTCAAAGATCTCTCCCGTACAATATTTGATAATTATTTCATCAGTAATTTGTTTAAACGCATGCCATATTGAAAAAGTATGGGGAGGTAGTGTAATTCCATTTATGCTTAGATTTTTTGGATATTTTTGACTCTGTGGGTTGTAAAATGTAAATGAAACAGATTTTATTGGTTCAGATTTAAGATTTCCAATAGTTATAAATCTTTCATCATCAGTGGTCGCATTTTGGATTGCTACACATTCGCACGTAGCAGATATATTCTGTAAGGGGAAATCTCCTTCTTCAAGTAATAAATTTAACAATTTAAGAGAAGTAATTTCTTTTTTTGGCATAACCCCACAGTGAATAATTTTTCCTCTATTCATTTTGCGAGAAAAAGCTAATATATGTTTGGATTTAGCCCTATGAGCCAAAACGTGAACGTTTATTAATTTAGTTATTTCGTATTCAAATATATTTTCTATAAAATTGAATTTTTCACTACTCTCTGGAAAATTTAACACACAATCTTCATGGTTTTGAACCTCTTCAATGCATCTTGCGCCATAAAGATTAGATAATAGGTAATCGGGTTCTAAATTTTCGTTTAAAGATGGAATATCTCCAAAAGTTATAAGAGTACCTCCGTTTTCTACATAATTACACAATTTAACCATAATTTTATGTTCAATCCATCCTAAGAAATAAACAATCAAAAATGGTTTTCTCGTTAATTCTTCTTCTGTAATGTTCTGCAAGTCAATAACATCGTATGTTAGGAATGCTTTTGTAAGCAACTGCAGTAAATTCTTGTAACTATATTTTAGATGCTCATAGTTTATTGGAAAAGAAAATGATTTAGAATTTATTGGGGAATTAAAGGATTTTAAGCGCGTAACAGGATGGCAATATGCAAGTGTCAATGGGTCGTAGACTTTATTGCTATCCATTAAAGATTTTAAGTGGAGATCTATGAACTTTTTGAAATTTTGCATTTCTTTGAATCGCTTTGGTGATTGAAATTCATTTTGTTCTGATGATTGAGGCTGTATAAATGAAAAAAATTTAATTCCGTGAGCTAAAGAAAGTCTTAAAATATTTTGTGTATTTTGGCTGATAAAATTCTTGCCAAACTTGCTCTCTTGAATTTTTGATATAAAAATAGGTCCTATAGATTGACATTTTAACCATTCAGAATGCCAATTGATATAACAATTGACATTTACTTGAGCATTGAATACAATTGGATAAAAATTTAAGCTAATTGTGACCGGTTTCCTAAATTTACCTTGAGAAATAGAATTTATAAGTGAATTTACGGATATTGGGCTTTTATATGACCATAAATTCAAAATCATAGGTAGATTAATATCATTTTCATTGATAAATTCGAATAACTTCTCAATATATTGACTAAGAATGCTTTCCTTAAATTCTAACCATTCTAAATAGGGAAGAATCTCCTTTTTTGAATGCTCTAAGTTTAATGGGGGATATGGTGGTAATATATCTTCAAAATTTTTATAATTGGATGAATAGATCTCATTAAATATTGGAATTAAGAGATATTTGTTTTTTAGCCAATGTTTATAGAGATTTTGATTGATCTGGGAATATCCAAAACTAAAATACATTTCATCAAAATCATATAAAAGTTCGTCCTCGATTTGAATAAGAATAATATTTCCTTTCGGGTATTGGTAATTTTCTATTATGGTAAATATCTTTTTATACCAAATTTGCACCTTTTCCAAGTATTTTGGATGTAAAAAAGATATTAAGGGAGTTTTTTGGTCCTTTTGATTCCTTTTTATTGGGTTTTTTCTTGAAAAAGGAGAATCAAGAATTTCATCATATTTCTCAAATAACCAAAGTGGATAGCCAGAATTCTGAATTATCTGGGAACTTCGAGGACCGGGTCTGCAATAAATATATAATTTTTTTTTTTTACATAAATCAAATAATTTCTTCAAATTTTTGTTTTCAGATTTAAAATCGAATTTATTTTCTTCAGTTTCATGAAAATTCCAAGGAATATAAACTGAAATCGCATTAAATCCTAATTTTTTTATGTTTTTTAACTCGTCTTCCCAATTCTTTTGAGGAATTAGGTAGTAATGGAATTCGCTGGAAAATAAAAATACTGGATTATTTCCAATTACTATTGCATTTGAATCCAGTTTTACTTCAAGGCTTTCATCCATCAGAATTCATCTCAATAACACCTTTGAATTTTTTACTATTTAAACCTATTCCATTTAACTACTAATTACATCATGGAAAGCCTTTTCATAACGTTTTTGAACATCTCCCCAAGTATATTCTTGTGTTTGAGGACCTATCGTTTCTACTGCAAAAGAAGAGAGTGTAGCTCCAATTTGACATGATTTTTTTAAAGAGAAATCTTGAGAAATACCGTATAACAAACCTGCTCGAAAAGCATCACCCGCACCAGTAGTATCAATCACTTGATTTGGCTCGCAGATTCCTATTAATTCTTTTTTACTTTCAGAATATAATTCAGAGCCTTTATCTCCTTTGGTAATGATGATGTTTTGATTCATATCTATGAGTTCTTCAATTGATTTTCCTAATTTTTCAAGGATCATATTGATTTCAAACTCATTTCCAATAACCAGAAAAGCTTTTGGGATTAATTCTTCCAATATTTCTTTTGTAAATGCGGGTGTAACCTGTCCTGTATCTAAAATAAATCTAATCCCAAGAGTATTAAGTTCTCGTGCCCATTTTCCCATCGCTCCAACATTATCAGGACTAATAGATGCAATTCCAATAGTTTCACGTGAAATCTGGCGTTCTTTCAAACTAATTTGCGGACATCTACTCATAGCGCCCTCATGAAATATTATAAACTGGTTATGGTTTACATCGTTCACTATATAACAACTCGCAGTAAACAATTCTTGATGGACATCTCCTATAAATTCTAAGGTTGGATGTTGTTTCATATGTGTTTCATAACCGAGATCCACAAAATCTTTCCCAACAGCAGTCACTATCTTTGTAGGAGCTCCAATTTTTGCCAAATTATATGAAACATTCCCAGACGTACCCCCAAATCGAATCTCTTTTGATGAAGGCATAACTGCTAAATTAAATATTTTACGCTCCTTATCGGTCGTGAGATTATCATTCAAATCCCCTTGAAATTCCATAATGTAATCATACGCTATGGAGCCGCAAACTAAAATTTGCTTTGCATTCATAAGTATGATTAAGCAAGATTAAAAAAAAAATTAATGGAAAAAATAATCTAGAGTTTCATTTCTTCAAGTTGTTTCTTTATTTTAGACACTTTTTCTGGATTTAAATCATTCATCTTCCAAAATATAATTACTCCAATTATAAGGAAGAACATTGGGATAAAAGATAAATGCAATCGAATACCTATAATTGCTTCGGGCGGTTGTTTAACGCTGGGTTCATTTATAAAGTTTGTAAGTTTGTGGACAATTCCGAATGTAATCGCTTGTACTGCAAAGGCAATTCGTCCAAAAAAGGCTCTGAAGCCCATATAAATTCCATCATTTCGTTTACCCGTTTTCACCACAATTTCATCAATAACATCTGCCATAGCTGGGGTTATTAAAAACCAAAAACCACCAAATCCGAGTCCGAATAAAAATACGGTAATCGTATATCCGTTATAATCTGAAACAAACGTCATAGCTAATAGTGAAACAATTATAACCATTGCAGATAAGATTAAAGATTTCTGATTGCTTCTAATTTTTTTTGAGATAAATATCCATAAAGGTACTGATATGAGTGCTCCAACAAGCATTCCTGCAAATATAATTGTAGTATCACTAGCTTCGCCGGGTAGCACATAATCGCCAAGATAATGCACTGAAGCGGTCATACTCAAAGTGGTACATTGGTAAAAGAAATATAGAAGCACAAACGCCATAAAATTTTTCTGCTTAAAAACCTCTTTCATTTGTTTAAAGAATGGTTCTTGCTTTTGTTTTTCCTCCTTCATCTTGGCATTTTCTTCCAGATATCTTGCAATCATATCGGGATCCTCACGAACACCGGGAAGCATTAAAAAGAAGAATATAATTCCTACAACGGTAAAAATCAATGCGTTGATTACGAACGATTGATTATCATCATAATCTATAATAAATGTTGGGAGAATTGATCCTATTGCAATACCAAATACTCCAATAACAGTCGCAATACCAGCAGCCGCAGATCTGATTTTTTGACCACGGAATTTATCGGGGAAGAGACTTTGATAGTTTAATTCCCAGATAGAGAAGAAAGTATCGTGAGTGCATGTAGTGAATATCATCCAAAGCAATAGCCAGATTTGGTTTTGTTCTGGATTTGAGGAAATTGATCCTGGAACAAAAAATATAAGTAGCAATGTAAATACCCAAATAGAACCACCACCAACTATCCACGGAAATCTTCTTCCCCATTTTTTTGCGAAGCGCGTAGGACGGATTGTAAAATGTCCAACCAATGGATCATTAATTGCGTTCCAAAGTGAATAAATAACAAATCCAACTGTAGAAAGCAACGGATCCAAACCCATGTTAGTTTCATAATATTTAAATACAAGAGCTCCAAATGCAGCAGAGAAGAATTCGACAAGAAATTTTCCTGTTCCATAGGATGCCATTACTTTTTTTGACGATTCTTGAGATTTTTCAGATGTTAAATTTAGTTCAGTCATGATTAAGATTCCTTTTTAATTTTCTGTAATATAGTAAAAAATTACTATATATCACTTTCTGCTTCATTGTATTAAAATCTTAATTTACTTATTGGGAACAAAAGAAGAAAAACACATAATTAATTTTTTCTAGTGCTTTTAAATGGACGACAAAATTTAGGACTTTCCAAGCAAATGCCAATCTTTGGATATTGCCCTCTGCTCGATTCAAGCAATAAACACGATGCCCAGT
>JAUWOE010000098.1 GCA_030612265.1 Promethearchaeum sp. | reverse complement strand
AGTATCGAATGTTGTTCTTTTATGTATTGACATGGCAGTTAATCGCATTATTATTTATAAGCCAAGTGAAAAAGGGAGAATCTGAAGAGTTCACAAAATCCCATCTTAAAAATCTAGCGGAAAAATACGCAGATGGATGATTTCTTATATATGTATTAATTTGCATTCAAGCCAATGATGATAAGGCATTTGTTGGAGATTTATTACTCTAATCTTTGAGTTTAAATCGATGACACAAAGAGAGATTCTGAGGCTATTGCATGTTTTAATTGTTGAGACTAAACAAAATACTTTTAAATATTAAAATTCAACATTAATTTACTATGGTATTACTAGATATTGGTGATGTACTTCTCGCTTTAGGCAGTAATATATTAATTTTAATTTTGATAATAGTAATTGTAATCGTGCTAGTGACCTTTGCATTACAAGTTGGAATAAAGGCAGTTAAAGGTGAGAATACGAAATTAGGCCCAGTTTTTCTCACAGGTTTAATTATGGTGATTATTTCATTCGGAATCTCTTTCGGATTTGGATATTTACTTCCCGCTTACGCTTGGATCGGAACTATAATAGCACTTTTGCTTGAACTTTTTATTATCAAATTAAGGCATAAAACAACCTATTTAGGTGCATTAGGAGCAATAATTATTTATATTATTATATTGGTTATTATTATTGTTGTTATAGGGTTCATCTTTTCAGGATTTTTGGTCGCTATGCTATCGCTATTCATTTAAACAAAAAACTTTCTTTATTTTTTTTTCTTTTCTATTAATTAATTTTTCTTTTCATTTTGAAATTCTTTAAAATTAAGACTATACTTAGAATTGTCGATTTTTTATCTGAAATCATTTAAAATCTCAATAAAAATGAAAACTATTGCCTGGTGATTTTAATAAAACCAGAAATATGAAGAAAATAAAAAATTAAAAATGATCTTCTAACAGTTGAGTTTACCTTGAAACCAATTTGAAAAGCAGAGACCCATTAGAAATGAAAAACGACTCGCGTTTCTTGAGTACAATAGTATGATAATATTCAGCTAGACCTAGGAAACCTCTAATGACGGATTCATCTTCCTCAAACGTAAAGATGACCGTAGTTCCATATCTTGCATCAGTAATTTCTGCTTTCGAGTACACCCGTTCATCTACAAGGGGGATTTTTAGCTCCTGGACAATTTCATAGCATCTTTTTATGAATAATTCTTTTTTAGCCACAATTTACACCTTATTTTTTTTTTATTTTTATACGGATTATTATGTATAATATAATTTAAATGGGACTTTCATTATTTAAAATTTTTTGTCATAATTTAAAAATTGATGAAAAACATTAAGGTTTCAATTTTAAAAAAATGGTTTTATAAAAAATCTTAATAAAAATACGAATTTTTAAATATTGAGTTTTATGAGGTGGATTAGCAAATATCCAACAAGTGAAGCTTCAAAATTTAGAATTTATAGGGTAATTTAGAAATGTCGAATCAAGGAATAGTAAAATGGTTCAACGGGCGTAAAGGTTTTGGATTCATTATTCCGGAAGGAATAGAGGAAGGACAAGACTCTAATGATGTTTTTGTGCATTTTTCTTCGATAATTGTTGAGGATGAAAGTGCATTCAAAACTTTATATGAAAATGACAAAGTAACTTTTAATTTAGTTGAAAGTGAAAAAGGTAGAGAAGCACGTGATGTAGTCGTGACTGAGCGTGCTCCCCGAGAAAGGCGATATAAAAAAGATAGTTAAGAAAACCAATTATTTCGAACTTATATTGTATAATTTATTGAGAAATATCGTTTTTTTATTATTGTTTTTATTTTATTTTTGATATTACATAGATGTTCCTAGAATAATATGTAATTTGATTAGATGGGTTGGTGCATAATGAATCGGGATACGATAATCTATGACACAACCATGGTCAAAGGAAATAGATGATGAATTACAACCGGGGATGGCCCGTTTATTTGCATCTGAAAATTCGGAAGTTATTGAAAATCAAACATTAAATTCCGATAAAATTGAATCAGAAAAAATAAATTACGGGAATAATGTAAACCATCAAGGTTCAATAAGAACCCAAAGTAAACCAATATTCAATGTAAATAATCATACAAATTCTAAACAAGAAAAACTACAAAAAAATCATAGTTCAATGAAAAAAGGTTTAAATTTTAATTCAAAAATTCAATCCAACCGTGCTTTAAGTAGTATGTTAAGAAAAATTCAAAGCCGGCAAAATGAACCTCAACATCAAAATAAATTTTCAAATAATTATAACGAATATCCTTCCCAATTGTCAAATATGCAAGGGATGTCTAACCAAATTTCAAATGGTTTCCATCCAAATCAAGATGTTTCAGAATATTCAAATTCTCAACAGCCTTATTATCCAAAATCTCAATCTAAATATCAAACTAATCACTTTGAAAATTCCAATCAACCTCAATCAGGTAGTAGTTTCCCTAATAATTTGAGAAATTCAGCATTCCAAGGTAAAGCAGAAACATCCTATAATAATCTAAATCAGCGAAAATCTAATTACACTGGCAAATACCCTATGCCTCCTCCCCCAAAACTTCCTCCTGAAGGCCGGGAAAACCCTCCATTTCTAAGTTTTGGTTCTAATAAAGGAATAAATCCTTACCAAATCGATCATAAAAATCCTTATGATTCATCTCTGACGGATGCTTTAAGTGAATCAATCAGTGGTGATAAACGTTTTTCATCAAGAGATGAAATAAAAGGAAACAATAATCAAAAATCTGGGTGGAACAGTAATAATAGTAATAATAGTAATAATAGTAATAATGGCTTTAAAAACAATCAAATGAATGCGCAAAACAGAAATCAAAATCCAAATATTTATCAAAAATCTCGAATCGATCAAGTAAATCAGTTAAATCAACTTAAAAGGGTAAATTTAAGAAATCAAGCTACCTCACTATTTACAAACACTCGAAATCAAAAATCCATGAATCAAGAACCAAGTTATTATTCTTCAGGGGATAACAATTATGAAAATTATCCTCAAAAAGAGTTTGGGCTTTATAATGAACGCTCAAACCCAAATCAATCAATTTACTCAAATCAACCAAATCAACCAAATCAATATAGTAATTTTAATGAGAAATCAAATGTAAATCGGGATTTTTCTCAAAGAAATGAGCAAAAACGGTTTACTCCTAATTTAAATGATTCATATCAATCGAATGGTCAAAATTGTAGTAATTTTGGAGATGTTCAACCAAATTCACAAAATTATCAAAACTCAGATACATGGGATAATTATCATCTAAAAACCTTGAGTCTTAAAGAACGACTGTATAAACCTTCATCGAATAATTTAGGTGTTCAAGGGTATTCCCAAGAAAATCCATATGAAAATGAGAATAATTTTGAAACTCCCTTCCAAGTTGAAAATGCAAAATTCCGAAATGATCAGCAAGAATCCTTCTCAAATTTTTTCCAGAATAATTCACTCCAGAATTCTTTGCAAGGAAGCTTATTAAATAATACTGAAAATAAAATTAATAAAATTGATGAGGATCCAGAGCAGAGAGAACTTACAATTATCGATAATTTGCATTATATTGAGCAGGCTGAACCTGTGAAACTTGAGGTAATACGTCTATTAATGGATAGGAACAAGCATCCTGATTGCCAATTACTGAGAGAAATTAAAAGAAATAGATACATGGGAACGGTAGCGCTTGGGATGATTTTATATAACCTGATTGAAACCTTCGGTTCAGACATGATCAGCAAAAATTATGAGGAAGGAAATGATATATATTCAATTTCTGAAAAATTCAGTGATTTATTAGAGAGAGCATTTAGTATCTGAGCCTTTTAAAATAGAAGTCAATAAAAAAAATCAGTTAAAAAGTAGATATTAAGAAGATTTAATTTCAATTTTTTCATTATTTTTGAGATCTCTTAGGAAAAATTAGAAAAAAAAAGTTTTATAAAAAGAATCATAACTAAATAACTATTAGGTGATTTTTATTGAAATTTCGAATAAGAAGCACTTAAATAATTAACAAATAATCAATTAAAAAAAAAGGGTTAAATATGTCTGAAGAAAAAGTTATGAACAGATGGATTGTTGTAATAGGTGCTATTCTAATTCAATTAGCATTAGGCACAATCTACTGTTGGGGAGCAACCACTATTTTCGTTACTCCATTTTTAGATGTTGAAAAAACATCTTCTGTCTATATTTTCGGTGTTGGATTACTTTCTTTTGCAATCACTATGATATTTGCTGGCCAATTACAACAAAAGATCGGGCCCATGAAAACAGCGATTTTAGGTGCTATTTTACTCGGAGGCGGAGTACTCTTAACTGCAGCAATGACATCACTCGGAGGCATGATATTTTCATACGGAATTTTGTTTGGTGCTGGAATTGGATTTGCTTATGTATGCCCAATTGCTACCGCAGCAAAATGGTTCCCTGATATGAAAGGACTTATAAACGGTATTGCAGTTGCTGGATTTGGAGCAGGTGCTTTTGTATTTAATTTTATTATTAAAGCATTGGCTAACCCAAACGGTTTGGAAACTAATGATCCAAGTTTTGTCGCCGAAACCTCAGCACGAATTCCCACTATGTTTATTGTGCTTGGTATTATTTACATTGTTATGGTTATATTAGGTGCTTTAACATTAAGAAATCCTCCTGAAGGATGGGTTCCAAAAGGTTGGACTCCAACCGCACCAAAAAATGGTATATCATCAAATATCGAGTTACAAAGAAATGAAACAATAAAAACTCCCGCTTTCTGGCTTCTTTGGGGTATGTTTGTCCTTTCAGCAATTTCTGGATTAATGATACTTGGAAGTTATGCAAGCTTCGCGAAAATGGTTGATTTAGCTGATAACTTCATATATAAAATCGGAACAGTGAATTTTGTATTGTTAGGTTCAATAATGGCGTTATTCAATGGATTAGGGAGAATTTTCTGGGGCAAATTAGCAGATATTTTGGATTATAAGAAATCTATGTTAATAATGTTCGTAACTCAAGGAGTATTGATGTTGCTCTATTTCTTAACTAACGGGAGCGCATTCTTTTATTGGGTTATATCCTGTTCTCTAATATTTTGCTTTGGTGGTAATTTCAGTTTATTCCCTACAGCAACCACTGATCTTTTTGGAGCAAAGAATTTAGGTCCAAATTATGGAATGGTTTTTACCGCTTATGGAATAGCAGGATTTTTAGGCGCAACCATGGTGCAAGTTATTGTAAATGCTCTTGGGAGTTATTTAGTTCTCTTCATTATTATGGGAATTATGTCGTTGATTGCCGCTGGTTTAACTTTTATAATAAAACCACCTAAGAAATAAAATGAATTCACCATTTCAATTTTTTTTTAATTTATTTTTTCATTTTCATTAAAAAGAACAATTCACAACTTGATTCTTAGTAATTTTGTCATCTTTTAGGTTTGTTGTAAAATCTTTTGGATAATTTATCAGTAAAATACCCAATGAAATAAGGATTAATCCGATCCATAGTGTGTTCGCATTTTCTTGGTGTAATATTATTATAGAAAGCAAAGTTCCAAACACTGGAACAAGATTAATAAAAACTCCTGATCGAACTGCTCCAATTTTATTTATAACGTAAAAATATAGGAAGAAGCTAACCACAGTAGTGAAAAGACCTAACAAAGTAATATATATCCAAAAATCCAATGAAATAGAAGTCATTAAACTCCATTTGTTTTCGATTAATGCTGCAATTCCAAACATTAACATTCCTGTGAAAGAACTCCACGTTGTAGTTTCTAAAGAAGAATGTCTCTCCATTACCTTTTTTCCGTAAAGTGTATAACCGCACCAGAACAAAAACGCAATAAAAACAATAATATTGCCAATTAAGTGATCTAAATTGAAATCTATAAATGGTTGAATTCCAATTATTACAATCACTCCTGAAAAACTTAAAATTATGCCCAAATATCTCCATTTTGGATTCAATTTTTCTCCAAATATAATAAAAGACGAGATTGCTATTAGTGCGGGTTGGATTCCCGCAATTACTGCTCCTTGGGAAGATGTGGTAAACTTCATTGCAGTTAAAAACAAAGTTCCATATCCAAATATCCCTAAAATACCCAATATTGTAAAATCTCTGATCGATTTCCATGTATAAGTGCGGAATTTTTTAAAATTTGTGCTCCATAATATTATTAAATAAACAAAACTCGCGATTAGAAACCGGAAGAAACCTATTTGGAATTGAGTAGCTTGTTCCACCATGATTTGAGCCAAAGGCCAACTTAATCCCCAGAAAAACATAGCAATGACAAGTAGTCCATAGTATTTGAAATCTGACCAATTCATTATCTTGACTTTAAAAGCCTTCCATTGAATTAAAGCCATCGCTGAAAAGAATCAAAAAAAAGGAATCGAATTTTTCTACATAATTGACATTAAAAATATAAATCAACAAAAAAGGCATAAAGGTTATAGGGAACATGATTAACTATGATTGAATTAGATCAGATATATATTATTCCAGCTAAGATTTTTGAATTAATTCTTTATATAATTGTTCTATCTTCACTTAATAAAAAATATAAAGGAGTATCGATATTCAAACGCCCCTCTTTACATCAATATTTTGTTTTAGGTATTGCTGGTTGGATATTATACATGATCCTTGACATTATCATCTTTGCTATAGCACCTTTATCTTTATCAGAACCATTAACTCCGGGAATAATGCAAGGTTATACTATTGAATATCCATCCTTATTATTTGCTAATATTCTAAGAGATATTGGAATTATTGGAGCAATTTTTACAGCTTGGTTTTATTGTATGGCTGCAGTAAGAATTAATACAGGAATTAGCTTAAATGGAAAAATTTTCGGCTCTGATAAAAAAATTCTGTCAATAAAAAACTTTAAATTAACTTGGGGACACTTCTCATCAATTTTAGCAGTTACTATCTTGATAATCTTTATTATTCTTGACCAAATTAAAATTGAAATAATTGACTCTACCACAATTCACGTATCGTCTGATTGGGGTATTGCTATGATTTTAATAATCATATTATACAGCATTTCAACCATTCTAATGGTACAGCAGTTATTCAAAATCAGAAAAACTCAAATGGAAATTGAATATAAGCATCGAGCTACCTTGTTAGGATGGAGTATTATTATATTTACTTCTGGAATTTTATATTGGGCACTAATGGGAATTCTTTTGGGTAATTATGAAAGTATAAAACAATTTTCATTAGTTTTCTTTTATTTTGGCCATATTATATGGATGATCTCTGCGATCTTAATTTTTCAAGCATTTAAACAAATTAAATCTGATTTAGGAAAAGATGAACAAAACTAAAAAAAAAAAAAATGATTATATTCTCATTTCTTATATCTTATTTTTCAGCTTCCGCTAATGAACGTTTCATTAATTTCTTCTTATTCCAAATATAAGGTTTTTGCTTCTTCTCAAGCTTTCTTTGCCTTTTCATTTTCTTTTTATTTTCTAATATTTTTTTATACCTATTAGGTTCTGACTCATGTTTGTTAGAACGTGATTCCACTTTGATATCTGCTAATTCTTGAATATCTTTCTTCCGATTCTTATTTAATTCCGCTTTTCTCTTTTTTCTTCCTTTGATAAATTTATCTGTTATTTTTTTTCACCTCAAATAAATTAAAAACTAGCAAAATGACTATAGTATATTGAATTGTTTTTTAAAAAAATCATTCAAAAAAAAATACGTAATTCGAACTTATATATCTTTTTAGTTCGTTTTTTAATGAAAACTCAGAATTATTTTATGTAAATCAAAGCAAAAAATCAAAAATTAAAATTATAATTATAATTTTGAACAGATATAAATAACAAAAATATGATGTTTAAAGATCTAGCATTTCTTAAACTCAAAAAAAAAAGAGAATACATTATAAGAATAAATTTAATTTGCAGGAGAACCGCACTTAGAGCAAAATTTTTCTTTCGGCCTGATTCGATTACCGCAAACAGAACACAATGTATTTCTTGTAGCTCCTTCTGTGCGTTTTTGTGCTCTTCTTCTTGATAGAGCAGAACCCGCTGATGATTTTTTCTCCTCAACCTTCTTAGGTGTTTCAACTTTTTCTGATTTCTTCGATTTTACAGCTTTAGTTGATGCACCAAAAAATCCTCGAGGCCTATAAGCCATTTTCTTTCCTTGTGTTTCCTCAATTTGATCCATTTCTTTATTCAATTCTTCTCTTTCTTTCTTCCATTTCTTGAAATTTTTCGTTTCTTTCCCTTTTGAGTGTGCTTTTTTACCTGTAACGCGCTCGAATTCTAATGCAAGTTCGTTCTTTTCAACTTCTGTTTCTTTTTCTTTTTCTTTTTCTTTTTCTTTTTCTGGTTCTTTTTCTGGTTCTTCCATTTCCTCTGGGCTCCAAGTTTCCTCTTGAACTTCCTCTTCCAGTTCTTCTTGAGTTAGGATTTTCTCTTCTAAAGGTTCTCCATTTATCTCATGTACTAAAGTCTCATCTATTTTTAATATTGCACCACATTCAGGGCATCTAAAAATGTGCTTCAATCCAATATTAAATTTCCAAGAAAATAGGGCAGAACAACATTCATGAAAAGCCTTATTGCATTTTGGACACTTCTTTAGAGCGTCTGTTGGATCATTACAGAAATCGCAAACCTCTTTTGAGCACAGCATGCAAATTTTTAAATCGCTTTCTTCTAATTCAACTAAATCTTTAGCTAAGTTTTCATAATATTTCTTCTTATCCTCATCTATTGCTTGACCCCCCTCTTCGCGCAAATCTGGGAGTATTTTATTCTTAGCTAACCCCAAAAGAGTTATTTTAAAATCCTTTGGAGCTGAAACATAAAATAAACCACCTGAGGTTAAAGTACTTACGATTCTAAGCTTGACGTCGTCTGGGTACATATCCTCTTTACCTACTCGAATGATATCTATAAATGTTGGAAAAACTCTAACTCTCTCCACCAAATCCATAAGCGCTTCTGCATATTCTGCACTTTTCGTACTGGGTAAATCAGTAATACAAATAACTCGATAAGTTCCTTCAGCCTCCACGGCTTTTCCCGCAAGAAATGAAAGACAATAAAATAATCCATTCTCAAAATTACTTTCTGCTACTTGCCTATTTTTCCAATCATTTTGAATAATATCTGCAAGATCCTTAATCTCTTGCATTTCCTCACTTAGAAAAGGTGTATTATCCTCCTTATAATAGAAAATACTGAAAGTCGTCTTAGGATTCTTAATCAGTTTTTCGGTTAGAAAACTTGAAATTGATTTTGTCATTTCCTTCCGTGACAATATCGTCTTTTTCGAAGCAATATCGAGATAAAATACAATCGTTTCGTTTTTAATTTGTGACATCAAAAAAACCTCTATGTTTGTTTTAAGTTTTATATAGGTAAAAATATGTTTGATAGCATTTTTAGGTTTTTATCAAGATCAAATTTTTAACAATTAAAACTGATATTAATATTATTATAAAGGTGAATTCATTGAGTAAAGAAAAAGAAGAAGAGGAAGATTATTACTATCAAGAAAGAGAGCCTGGTGAAATAATATATAAAGTCATTGTCATCGGAGACCCCGCCGTTGGAAAAACTTCCCTAATCAGAAAATTCGTTAAAAAACAATTTGAGAAAGATTACTTACCCACTGTTGGTGTTTCAATTTCTAAAGAAGTTATTGAAATGGAAATCGAAGGAAAAAAATTGATTATCAACCTTTTGCTTTGGGATCTTGCAGGTCAACCACAGTTCTACTTGTTACACAAAGTTTACTACAATGGGGCAAATGGTGTTATTCTTGGCTTTGATTTAACCAGAACGCATACTTTTTCTAATTTAAAAAATTGGCACAAGGAACTTGTCAAAGATGGCCTTTTGGATTTGCCAATGGTCCTGGTGGGTAATAAAAGCGATTTAAAAGAAGAACGAAAGATTGGCATGGCTCACATTGATCATATGAAAGAATCCTTAAATATTACTGATTATATAGAAACTAGCGCTATGACAGGGCAGAATGTTGGAACTTTGTTTAAAACTATAGCCAAACGGATTTATGAACGTAAATTATAATCTGCAAATTTTTTTTTCTTTTCACGACATTAATTATTATTTTTAAAAAGAATAGCATTGGGAATAGGTGAATATGGAAAATTTATATTCTATTGTAATTGATATGGGTCAATATTCAACAAAAATAGGATATGGGGGCGAGAATGAACCCAGAAAGATTTTCCCCACTATTTGTGGTTATCCCAAATATAAAGCAATCGATGCTAGTCTCCAAACTGGCCAGGATAAACAAATTTTCATAGGATTAGAAATTATTGAATCATTAGGTCTTTATAAATTGAGAAGACCAATTGCAAATGGAGGAGAAATTGTAGATTGGGGGGAATTTGAGGCGATTGTTGATTATATATTTTATCTGCTCAGAGTTGATCCTGCAATGTGTAAGATAATGTTTACTACAAACCCATTCTTATCCATAGAATCGAAAAAAAAGCTTTTTGAGCTATTTTTAGAAAAACATGTATGCGGAGCCTATTATCCTGTGCGTGGCGCACTTCTTACTATGTACTCTGGAGGGTTCAACACAGGTTTAATTATCGATATGGGTGCTTCAAATATTCGAATAACACCGATATATCAGAGTTTTATTCTTCAACATGCCGTGCGGAACTTAGAATTAGGCGGAAGTGTCTTGGATAATTTATTGGAAAAAAAAATTAAAGAAGCTGGAATGCCAATTGAGAGTTCAGTTCAAAGAAATTTAGTTAGAGTGTTAAAAGAACGTGCTTGTTTTGTTTCTCTTAATTTTGAGCAAGATTTACAAAATAAAGAAAAATTCCAGAAAAAATATGCTCTACCAGATTATAAAAAGATAACTTTGGATGCAGAGAGATTTATAATTCCAGAGCTTATGTTTGATCCCACAATAAACAATTTGGAGACTGCACCTTTGCATAAGGCTATTGTCAATGTTGTGGAGTTATGCGATATGGATATTCGTAGAGATTTACTTCAAAACATCTTCATAACAGGCGGTTCTTCACTTTTTCCAAATTTTGAAGCAAGGCTTAAGCAAGAAATCGAAAAGGAATTAATACAAAAGGGAAAGATGTATCAGAACGTAAAAATAATTGCTCCAAAGGGACGCGCCTTATCAAATTGGGTGGGTGGATCTATACTTTCTCAAATTCCGGAATTTCAAAACAGTTGGATTACACGTAAGAAATATTTTAGCGAAGGTCTTACTGATGATATGCTGAATGCTTAACCAAGACTTAAAATTAAATCCAAACTAAATTTTAGTTCAAAATCTTAACCAAATATATAGTTAAGTCCCGTTAAAATTAAAATAATGTAGGGAAATTTTCTTCTAAATTTTCGAGTGTTTTAGCCAAATAATCCAAGCAAGTTGGTGATTGAACTAATTTTGATAACTGATTTAGTAAATCAACAGCTAGTTTCTGATCTGCATCTGAATAAAGCGATTTTAGCGAAAACAAATGAATAAATTCATCTCTAATAAAACTAATTTTATCTATAATATTTGTTTCGAGAAGTTTCTTATAGTCAACTATAATTTCCATAATCTTAGTAATAATGAGTTGTCGGGAGGTATTTGTATCTTTGCTGAAAAATAATTACAATTGTTGCATATAAAAAAATGAGAATTTTCCAAATTTTAAATCATGATTTTTGGGTTTTTCCAATAAAAAAAAATTTTTTAAAAAATAACAAATTATGAATTAATGTGAAGCGAGAATCCGATACAATTCAACCAAATGCCTCAGAATATGATAATTTTGTCGAAAATTATGCCACTATCAATGGAATTCAAATCTATTATGAATATGAAAATGTATCTCCCGAAGTAAAGGAAAATGATAAAAAATCCGCAGTTTTGCTCGTACATGGATGGACAGCTAATAGATTACGTTTACATCCTTTGTATCTTCATTTTATGGATAAAGGGACACCCGTCTTTCGATTAGATTTACGTGGAAATGGATGGAGCCAAAAAGAAAAAATTAATGATTTTTCAATGCAGAAAATGGCAGAAGATATAGAAATATTCATAAAGCAAGTAATATGCAAGAACTTTGGTTTTTCATCGGTCATTCTAATTGGGCATTCAATGGGGGGAAGTATTTGTATGAAAGTAGCCACCACAATTCCTTCTTTCATTAAAAAGTTAATTTTATTATCAACAAGCGCGTATTGGACAGGAAATTTATTTGGTAAACTAAAACTAGGTCTTTACGCGATATATTACAGGTATAATTATTGGAATAGATATAATGGTAAGAAACAAGGACATGAACTACATGGTTTAGAACATTTCCCTATGTGGTCTAGTAATTACGATTTGAATGGCAGAACTCTTTTCACCGCCCGTGAAGCAACAATTCAAGGAATAAAATCTTTAGGTTCATTTGATATTCGAAAAGAAATAAAAACTTTAAAAATTCCTACTTTAATAGTTGTAGGGGCAGATGATATTGATGCATCACCTAAACTCTCTCAAAAAATTCACGAGTTGATACCGAATTCGACCTTGGTTATAATCCCTGATGTTAATCATGATGTTGCTATTGGAAAACCAATTACTTTGGCTAAAGAAATTGATAATTTCTTGGAGAATTCGTAAAAAAAATGAAAATTTTCTAAAAAAGCGTTTAAATCGGAATTTAACGATCCAAAGAAATTTATACTTATTTTTCGGATACATTGGATTTAGCTTCCCATACAGATCCCAAAGAGGATATTGATGGAGATTTATAATGGAAATTTGTAGGTTCTGAAAAATTTCTTCAATTATTAAGCCTTCTCTTAATCTTATTCAAATTTCTTTCTAATATTTCTATTTCAAACGCGATTCTGTATGATAGTATTGTTTTTCCCATATTTTCAAACTATCCGGATTTAAATTTTAATTGGGTGTGGGAGAGAATCTACTAAAGAATCTATATCTCGAATGAATAATTTAATAAGTAAAAACCCTATATTTCTTTAAAAAGAATAAATTATTTTTAAGATGGATGTTAGAAAATGAGACTGAACCTTTTTGATTATTTTGAGAATGAAAAAATAAAAAATTTTTGGAATACATTTCGATTTTTCAAAATTGCAATCGTATCTAAAGAAATCTTAATTTAAATTATTCAAATTTTTATATGTGATTATAGAGAGGAAAAAAAAGCACAAAATAATAATAATGTTGTGAAGTTTAATGATTTCAGAATCAGAAAAAGCAGTATTAGATGAATTCAAAACAAAAAATCCCAAAATAAAAATCCCATGGAGAAGAAAGTGGTTAGATAAATCATCACAATCAGGATATTTTATTGAAGATAATGGTATCTCTAAACTTAGAATTACACATAAGAATAAATTGACATCTTTACCTGATAGTTTCGGAAATCTTGTAAATCTTAAAAAACTCGATTTAAGATATAATGAATTAACTTCTTTACCTGAAAGTTTTGGAAATCTTGTAAATCTTGAAGAACTGAATTTATAAAAAAATAAATTAACTTCTTTACCTGAAAGTTTTGGCAATCTTGTAAACCTTCAAGAACTTTATTTATATGAAAATCAATTAACTTCTTTACCTGATAGTTTCGGAAATCTTGTAAATCTTAAAAAACTCCTTTTAAATCATAATGAATTAACTTCTTTACCTGATAGTTTT
>JAUWOE010000176.1 GCA_030612265.1 Promethearchaeum sp. | reverse complement strand
GCGATGATGAAGGATGGGAGGAGGGTGGAGATGTTAATACATATTTTACAGATCCTTTCGATATTGATAGCGATGATGATGGCTTAACTGATTATGAAGAAGTTAATACATATTTTACAGATCCTTCAGATAGTGATACGGATGATGATGGATTATCTGATGAAGAAGAAGTTAATACATATCTTACAGATCCTTTAGACGGTGATTGCGATGATGATGGCTTAAGTGATGGAGAAGAAGTAATTACATTTTTTACAGATCCTTTGGATGATGATACGGATGATGATGGAATGCTTGATGGTTGGGAAATCACATACGGATTAAACCCATCTGATAATTCAGATGCCAATATTGATAATGATAGCGATGGACTTACCAATCTTGAAGAGTATACATATTTTACAGATCCTCTGGATAGTGATACGGATGATGATGGCTTAACTGATTATGAAGAAGTGATTACATATTTTACAGATCCTTTGGATGATGATACAGACGATGATGGTTTGAAAGATGGTGTAGAAGTAAATACATATAGTACAGATCCTTTGGATGAAGATAGCGATGATGATGGTTTAACTGATGATGAAGAAGTTAATACATATTATACCGATCCTTCGGATAGTGATACGGATGATGATGGCTTAACTGATTATGAAGAAGTAAATACTTATAGCACTAATCCATTAAATTATGATACAGATAATGACGGAATGCCAGATGACTGGGAAATCACAAATGGACTAAATCCAAATGAAAATTTGGATGCGAGTTCTGATAAGGATGGAGATGGACTCATCAATCTTGAAGAATTTCTTTATGGAACAAATCCCTCGATCAGCGACACAGATGGAGATACTTTCAATGATTTAGTGGAAATACTTGCAAATACAAATCCTTTGGATCCAACGGAATATCCTTCTCCGGATGAAATTTCTGATAATCAACAAAATAATAAATCAATGCTATTA
Source organism: Promethearchaeum sp. (assembly GCA_030612265.1). Classification (GTDB taxonomy): domain Archaea; phylum Asgardarchaeota; class Lokiarchaeia; order Sigyniarchaeales; family Promethearchaeaceae; genus Promethearchaeum. The sequence goes on along the minus strand of JAUWOE010000176.1, from coordinate 6,932 downwards.
CCTGGTATTGGTATAGGATTTTTAGCGATTTACAGTATTTATGGAGGAATTATTGTCAAAATGTTAAAAGATAAAAAAATTTCAAAATAATTGATTACCAGGAATGTATTTATTGATATTGCGTTATTTTTTCCTTTTTTTTTTTTGGCATCTAAAAATTTTATAACTTCAAACATCATTTTTTAATTAAGAAAATGAAAATCAGTCGAATTCTTGTAATGGCTTTTGGAATTTTAATTCCGATATACATCTTATTACTATTCCTTTTTCTTGATTTTAAATTAACATGGTTACCTAGCGATTGGGGGTATAATAGTAAAATAATCTGGACTTCAGCTAACATAGTTGCTCCAATTTTATATTGTGTTGGATGGCTTTACTTTAATTTCTTATTAGCTAAAAGATTTGCTTCAACTATCGAAAAAATGCAAGAAACATCGAGTATGATATCAGCACATTATATTATATTTTATGGTGTCTGTGCCCTGGCAATGCTTGTTTCTTTTCTAATTCCCATTCTAACACCAATTGTTGGAATCCTTGCGTTTTCATCACTAGCATTTAATCTTTTAACTAAAAATTCTAACTGGGAAGAATTTGGCGATAAAAAGAAACGTAATATTAAAATCCTTATATTCATTGTTGATATTCCAATAATTTTTTGCACAATTCTTGTAATTCCAGAAATAATTGGTCTTTCTGTCGGTTTTTTCTTAGATTTTATGGATGTAATGATAGAACCTCTTTATACATCTATTAGAGCACTGGGAGTAGCACTTCCGATAGGAAATTTCATTTTACTTTATCAAAATGCAACCCAAAGTCGTAATGTTGGAAAGCGACTCGATGTATCAGGAAAGAAAAACCTAAATATAGCAATGGTTGAAATCTTGATCGCAGCGTTCTTTATATTTATGGAATTTAATTTAGTTCCAACAAGCACAGGGTATCAATTCTTCCAGTATTTATACTATATTGGGCTTATTTTCTGGATTTTATCATTTATCGCAAATACTGTTCAAGGAAAAAACAAAAAAGGGACATTTAATAAAGAAGGGGTTCCGCCACAAAGTCCTCTGAGTCTTGTAATGTATGGTATTTTCTGGGTCGCAACTATGGTATTTGGAAATAAAACTATAGATGTAGAGGATTGGGTACGTTATTTAGTGGTTAGTCTGGGTGCTTTCATTTTTATTGCAATATTTCTTCTTATTTTCATGGGACATCCTGATATGGAAGACACTTAATTTTTTTTTTTTCTCTCTCACTTTATTCTAAGAAATTTCGAAGATCTTCCACATATATAAAGCATATTTGAGCGTTTTGAGCAGCTTCCTCATCAACAATCGAGTCACCAATAAAAAGAACTTTTTCACGTTTTAAATTATATGCGTTAATTATTCGAAGAATTCCTTCTGGATTAGGTTTTGCAATATCGACATCATCTCGTCCAATGATTGTATGAAATTTATCAAGCATTTCGTATTGGGTTAAAATCTCCAAAATTGTTTCGTGGAAATTGGAACTTATTATTCCATAAAATGTATCAAAGCGGATCATCTCTCCGATTTTATCTAATCCTTCATTAGTTAGCCATGTTGGAGAGAACATTTTTTCCCGTACAGCATTATATTCTTGCTCCTTCATATAATTAAGATAAAATTGTGTGACTTCTTTTCCTTTTTCCTTTTGAATAAAATCAAACATAGCATAAAAACGGTTAAAAAACGGAATTTCCGTTCCATATTCAGATTTATAATTATTATAGATGTAGTCTTGGATATTTCCCCATGCAACCTGAAGGTCAAATAGTGTACCATCCAAATCGTAAAGAATACAAGAACAAGTTTTTATTAATGACACGAATTTTTCCTTGGAATCGATAATCATTTTTTATTTCTACGGTAAAATTAGCTTTAAAAGTTAAAAAATTTACAGTTTTTAATCAGTTTTTTAGTAAAGAAAGTTCCGACGATCCGATTTATCTTTCTTTGATCGGGTTTTGGTAGGGTTATAACTCGCTCTTCTTGGTTGAGATTTTTGATCTCCTCTTCTGTATCCTTGCTTTTCAGAATCTTGTTTTTCTGGACCCCTATTCCAATTACCATTTCCTTGTCTTTTAGGTAATGGTCTTTTTTGGATCTCTTTATTCATAAACCCTTCAATTCTCGTTAGCGTTCTATATTGATCTGATTGAACCATTGAAATTGCTATTCCTTTCTCAATTTTACCTGCTGTTCCAGTAACTCGCGCAGTCCTACCGATTCTGTGAACATAGTTTTCTTCGAATTCAGGAAGGTCATAATTAAATACATGGCTAACTTTTTCTATATCGAGACCGCGTGCGGCTACATCTGTAGCTATTAGACAATTAATTTTTCGTTTTCTGAATTTTTCTAATACCACTTCTCTTTTTCGTTGAGTTAAATTTCCAGATATTAGTTCTGGTTTCAAATTTATATTTTTCTCATCTATTAATCTACCAAAAAGCCAGTCACCTGTTCTTTTGGTGTTCACGAATATCATACAATGTTTTGGTCGTTCTTTTCGAATTATTCTAACGAAATGGTAATATTTATCGCGTTTATCATCAAATTGATAATAATATTGATGGCAGTTGCCCACAGTTAAGGAATCTTTGGACACATCAATTTCAATAATGTTTTTCCCATGAGTAAATCTTTTTATTAGGGATTTTACTTGCTCTAACATTGTTGCTGAAAACAAAAACAAGCGAGGTTCGATTGTCTTCATCGCTATTAGTAAGAGAAACTCAATATCGGGCATGAAACCCATATCAAGCATCCGATCGGCTTCATCTAAAACTACAAATCTTACACTTCTAAAATTTATTCTATTTCGATTATAGAGATCGATTAAACGGCCGGGTGTAGCCACTACGATTTGCGATCCGTCTTGTATCGCTCTTATCTGTCTTTCAATTGATACACCACCGTAAATCTGGACAATATTTAACTTTGAAAATTGTGTTAGTTCGATAAAAACCTCTGCAACCTGCTTACAGAGTTCACGAGTAGGCACTAAAATTATTGCTTGAACCTTTTTTAGTCCCATATCTAAATTTTGCATTATTGGAATTGCAAATGCTAATGTTTTTCCTGATCCTGTTCTGGCTTGAGCCATTATATGGCTTTTTGGGTTGTTTAATGCAGTAGGAATTGTTAGTTCTTGAATTGGAGTTGGAGTAAAAATCTCCATTTCTTTTAATGCTTGAAAAATGGAGCTTTTTAAATTCATATCTTGAAAACTCATGTGCTTTACCTTGAAAAAAAGTATCAAATATTCAAATAATTAAATATTTTATTAATAAAGAAATTTTTGGTCGGCTAAATCAAAATCATACTCGACAAAAAAAATATCGAGGTTTATTTGGAATTATCCTTAAAAAATCAATATAAATAGATGAAGTATTTCTTTATTAATAACTGCTTTAAATTGAAATTTACAAACAAAACGTAAACAAAACAAAGTTTCAAGAAAATATAGGTTGATTCCCTTGACAGTAGAAGTTAAAAATATAGAAGATTCAATGATTTGTAGCAAATGTGGATCTCGAATGTATTTTAGACAAAGAATCACATTCAGTGGGAATTTGATGAAGATAAAGCTGTGTACTGTTTGTAGGCACTATTCTTTAAAATAATATTTTTTTTTGGCTTTTTCGGTAGTATATCATTGAAAATTTATATTTAGATACCAATTGTATCTTAGGATGATTGAAAAGAAATATTTGAATCAATTTTCACCAACTCACCATGCGATTTTATTCGGATTCATAGCGAAAGAAATTATTTCATCTTGTGACCAAGTAGGTATTAATGCATTAAAACAAGCAGTCAGAAGATATGGAAAGGAACGCGGTCAACGAATGGCTCAAAGGGCAATTCTTCATGGAGATAAACTCACAATGGAAAATTACTTAGCTTATGGTGAATGGATTTCTGGCTCTGAACCAATGGTTAGCAATGTTGTGAAAATTGCTCCAAATTTAATAACTCATGTCCAACGTTGTCCTTGGGTAGATGCATGGAAAAAAGAAAATATTTTAGAATTTGGAAAAATTTATTGTGCAGAGATCGATGAGGCTCTTTTAGAAGGATTCAACCCAAATTTAACATTGAAAATTCATTCTACTCTCTCATTCGGAGCTAAATATTGTGAGTTTGAATACTGTAACGTTGCCCTTACTCCTACAGTTCAAAAATTTATTGATGAAAAAAAAGCTCGACTCGGAAAATCGAGAATAAAATCTTGGGAATATCATACTGCTCACCTCTATTACACCTTACTCAATGAACTACAAAAAGAATGTGGTGAAGATGGAAAAACAGCGGTTATTCATGCATTAGCGAGATTTGGGAAAAAATTTGGTCAAAATTTTCAACACACCCTATTATCATATAATAATATCGATTTTACGACTATACACTATCCAAAAACCAAAATCACGATTATAGGATTTGGAAATTTAATGCAATCTTTGTTTTTGGGTATTAGAGAATTTGTTGGGCAAGAAAACATAAGTACTAATATCAATGCAATTACAGCAGACCAAGATATTAATACCAGAAAAAAGTTAGAGAAAGAATTTGGAATCAAATTATATTTAAAAAATAATTTATTAGCGCTTCAAAACCTTCAACCTGATATTATTTTATTTGCTCCGCCGCCTAATATCGCTCCTTATCTCATTAAATCAGATTTAAAAGATTATGTACAACATCTTAGAAAGCAGAACCTTCCTTTGCCTGATATTGTAGCATTTCCTCCTATACCTCCTGGTTCTTATTATCAAGAAATTCTCGGTGAAGATATTCGTATATGTACAGTGTTGCCGAATGACATAAGGGAAATTGATGGCGTTTCTCTCTACCATGAAGGGCATCATTTTTGTACGTTCTCTTCTTTTTGGCCTATTAAAAACTATGAACGCATTTATCAATTTTTCATCAAGTTTGGAGAAATGATTGACATACCACCAAAAGAAGTTTTACCATTACTAATAACAAGAGTTGTTGTTACGAGTTTAGCCTATTTCGTCATTTCCCTTCAAAATATAGAGATTCCAGTTATATCAAATGACAAAAAGAATCCATTCCAATCAATCCAATCAATCACAAAAATTTGGGAAAATCAATTTCAAAGGATAAGAAGTAATGGCACTAAAGAAAGAAATCTGAAGAAATCTGAGGCAGAAATAGTTCTAGAAGAGATATTTTCCATTTTTTATGAAGGTATGTTTGGATATATGAAATCTCAATCCCTTAACAAGGCAATGTATCAAACCATCGTTAATGAAATGATTGTCCTAATCTTTCGTTTAATGAAAAATTCTCATGAGAAAGAACTTAACCAAAATATAATCACTGCAGCGACTAAGGGAGGATTGTTAGAGACTTGTATGAGATTTTATGACGTTAAAATTTTTCCAAGATTAACTAAGATGAGGTCGGTTGAAAATTTTAACCAAATCTTTTATAACGAGTTGTTGGTGGAATTTACGCAAATGTGTAATGCAGTTTTGAATCATGGAAAAAAATTGCTAAAACCATGAACAATAAAAATTATTCTATGAAATAATTCTTAATTTCCTAAACAAAGTTTATCAACAATTTGCTGAATTGTCATTTCGGGCGCTTTGATAAGAAATATTTTTGTATGGGAAGTGTGACCTCTCATAATTGAAATACTCGATTTTGGAATACCTATTGTTTTACTTAACAGTTTTATAATTGCAATATTAGCTTTCCCTTTAACAGGGGGACTGTTAATATCAACACGTAGCGTATCACCATCTTGATAAATTCTATTCAGTTTAGAGTTAGTTTTAACTTTAATCTTAATATAATAACTCCCTGGATTGTTCAGATCTGCAGTAATTGAATTTTCTACCATAAATAAAAACACCTTATTTTATTAATCGAATATATTCATTTCCAAAAGTTTCATTTCCTCCAACTAAAATTTGGAGTGTTGATATCGGTTTTAAATCATTGAAGTTTGGAACATTATTGCATTCTTGTAGAAGTCCTCGGATTTCTACATCATCACCATTTTTATAATATCCTACAAGTTCATGTTCATAGACCATCAAGCGCGTAATATCAATCGAATCAAAATTAATTTCCTCATTGATATTTTTACATGAAATTTTATACAAACTCGGGTAATAATAACCATATTCACTTGATTCTATTTTAGCTTGAATTGTAATATTTTTGATAGATTTAAAAATTGTTTCAGGAGAGAATAATGGATATCTCAATAATTCTTGAAGATTTGGAGCGAAAGTAATTGAAATTTTCCTATTATTGAAGAAAAAGAGGTAATTTTTTCTATATATATACTCAAAGCACTCTTCCATTGGAAGCCCAGTTTTAATTGCCATTTTTTCAGCTAAGGGGAAAATCTCGATTTTTTTAAATCTACGAAGTCTTTTACCCTCTGCTGATAATTCTTTATTGCTATTAACAATTTTTGTAAATTCTGTGCCATATATCATAATATCTATATCAGAATTTTCGTGATGAGCATTCCATAATATGGATCCGGTGATTCCGATTTTTGAAATGTCAATATTAAAAAAAGATTCCAAAGTAATTCCCACTTCAATTGCTTCCCTTTCTAAATTATCAAGTTTTTGTATTTCACTGAAATTTTTTGAAGCAAACCTTGATAACAATTCTTTAAATCGTTGCTGTGGCTTCCAATGCTTTACCATTTTGTTTCGGGGCATTATGATCATTGGAATTTGGAAAATTGTTGAAAAAGATTTGTACGCATTCTGTTTAATATTTGCGCTTGCTGATTTTGAAGAGTAATTTGGTATTATCCTAATGAAAAGATCGTTGGATCCTTTTTGTTTCCAATATCTAAATTCATGATTTTTTACTTTACTGATCGGATCATCA
>JAUWOE010000217.1 GCA_030612265.1 Promethearchaeum sp. | reverse complement strand
AAAGGGATAACTTTTCTAAAACCTAATAACATCGAGATTTGCACACTCGTCACTAACTATAAACAACCTTGGTATTAGCTAATTCCATAACATCCCCAATATCCCCCATGGTCGCAATTGCTTTCAAAACACGTATCATACTTCCTTTTAATATGGAGTCTTCAATTTAAATTGGGTGATTTCTGAATGGTTTAGTTAGGTTTAGTTAGGTTAGAATTTGTATGTTTTCGCTCGAAGGTGGGGTATTGCTGGCAATTCTTTCTCGGTTGTATGAAAAACTGCCCCTTTTTGCAAAGAAATTGCAATTGCAATGCAATCGTTATACGATAACTTAGTTCGATATTGACATTTTAATTTTCCTGCTTTAATAATTAGTTCGTTAGTTAAATCAATTAATTTAACATTATAAGTTCTGAAGAAGGATTGTAAAATTGATTCGGCGTAGGAATTTCCCTTTAAAATACATAAATGCTTGTATACTTCAATCAGTATTTCTTTGGCAATAAAAGTGTTTTCTGAATCTTTTTTTACCCTATCCATTAATAAGGTTATTTCTCTCGGAGTGTTTTTCATGAAAAAGAGCGAAAGAACCCCAGCATCGATACAATTAATTTGCACTTTTAAAACTCCAAATCAAGTTCTTCTTGCTTAGATTTATGGTAAATTTCTCGAAATTCTTCTACGGTAGCAGATTTTTTTTTAAGTTCATTAAATGGTATGATTGGTTTTATTTGCATGGTACCATCTTCATTCTCTCCAATAATGATATAATCTCCATCTTTGAGATTAAATTTCTTTCGGAGAATTGCTGGTATTGAGATCATTCCTTTATTAGTGATTTTTACAGTTTTTTGTATCATTTTTTTTACTAAGACGATAAAGAATTACTAAGTATTTTAATTTTTTCTAAGTGGATTTCAAATAATCTAAAAATTCACTGAACTCTATTTTATTAAAGATGATATATGCTCCTATTAGCATAATTGCAAATTTAGGTGTAAGTTTGTGGCAAATATCATGAAATCTTCCCATTCAATTGACAAAAATCCTCAATTTTATTCTCATCCTTTGCTGAAGAAAAATCTCATTGAATGGAGAGATTACCAGGTTAAAATTTCTAAAATTGCTTCAAATCAAAATACATTGGTTGTTTTACCAACTGCCTTAGGAAAAACGATTATAGCACTTATGACTTTAGTGAATATATTGGAAAAAGCCCCAAAATCAAAAATTTTTGTGCTAGCTCCGACTCGTCCTTTAGTATTGCAGCATTATGATGTATTTCAAAAATTTTTAACACCAAAAGTTAAGTGTTGCCTCTTTTCCAGTAATTTAACACCTATCAAAAGAACTTTTGCGTTAAATAATAATCAAATCTTTTTTTCTACTCCTCAAATAATCCAAAATGATCTCAAAGCGGGATTATATTCTCTTGAAGGCATCAGTCAAATTATTTTTGATGAAACCCATAAAGCCCGTAAAAAATATGCTTACACGTTCGTTGCTTCTCAATATATGGCTCAGAATAAGCACCCATTGATATTGGGAATAACAGCATCACCTGGAAAAGATTTATTCCGAATAAATGAATTGTGTGAAACCCTTCAAATTGAACAAATTATATTTCGCGATTTTGATAGCCCGGATGTTAGAGATTATACGTTTGGGATAAACAGTATCTTCAAAAAAATTGAGTTACCCGATGAAATTCTGAAAGCACAATTAATTTTGGATACTGCAGTTCATAAAATTCGAGATTTCATGTTTGCAAATGAAATATTACCCAAAAGAAATTTCATTTCAAAATTTCAGTTTATTCAGTTAATACAAGACCTTAAACTGATGGATACTCTTTTAGATCCTTATTTAACCAAAGATGATCTTGAAAGGTATGGTTTAACAAGCAATTATGGGGGAATGAATTATCCACACTTACTTGACATGTTTGATAAAAATAAAAATGATAAAATTCCGAATAAATCAAGAATTCTAAATCATGCGATTAATGGTATTTATCTAGAACACCTTAAGGAATTGCTAACAACTCAAGATATACGAATGTTCAGGAAATATCTTCAAAAACTTGAAGAGAGAGCATTTGGTGGTAATAAACGAATTAAGAGATTACTTAATTCAAAATATGTTATTGGTGCAAAAAAAATATTAAATCCCATTAGAAAATCGCCCAAAATACCTGTTTTATTTGATATCCTTAGGGATGAATTCCAAGAGAATCCGAATGCGAAAATAATTATTTTTACTCAATATCGCGAAATGGCTACATATCTAATAAAAGAACTAAATGATTTTTCAACTTCTTCTTGCCCAATTCATGCAAAGAGATTTGTTGGGCAGGCAACTAAAGTTAATGATAAAGGTCTTAATCAAAAAGAGCAAAAAAATATGATAAAAGATTTTTCGACTAACCAATTCAATGTTTTAGTTGCAACATCTGTAGCAGAAGAAGGATTGGATATTCCCAGCGTAAATGCAGTTGTGTTTTATGAATCTATTCCTAGTGAAATTCGGTTAATACAACGTCGTGGTCGAACTGGACGCCATCAAATAGGAAAGTGCTATTTTCTGGTTCAATCAAATTCATTGGATGAAATTTATTCCTTCGTATCACATCGAAGGGAAGATAAAATGCACGAATTGCTTAAACATCCTAAATATATAAACACTGTTCCAACAATTCAAAGATCGGGAAAATTACCAGAATATAAATCAAAATCACTGGAAGAAATCAAACAAGAATATCTTAAGATCAAAGAAAATAAAAAACTTAATTCGATTGAAAAAATCGAGAAATTGATTGATCAACATAACCGAAAAAATACGAATGTTAAGAATCAAAAAAATTATCCTGGAAAAGATTTAGTTCAAGATTTTACTAATTATTTTACAGCTGAAGCGAAAAACAGAATTCAATTAGCGAAAGAAGCAGGAAAAAGAAAGAAAGATAAAAAATTTTTAATAAGAAGAATTTTTGATTGGATAATTTCTACAATGGATTGTATCGGATCTCAGCGCGGAACAAGAGTATATTGTAATTTAGATGATCTTTATGAAGCGGCTCGAGAAGAAGAAGTCGATATCATGAAAATTGATAAAGAGATTCACAATGGAATTCAAAAAAAAGTCTTTGAAATAAGAGATTCTTATATAATTTTAATCGCTTCTGAGATTTGATTGATTTTTTTTGGAATTGTAAATGTAAATGTAGAACCTTTACCTAATTCGCTGGTAAAAGAAATATTGCCCCCGTGAAGTTCAATTAATTTCTTAGTTATTGACAATCCTAATCCAGTACCTTCAATAGAATTGGTGTATTCAGAGTTTACTCTTTTAAATTCTTTAAAAACAATGTCAAAATCTTGTTTTGCAATGCCAATACCAGTGTCAATTATGTTTATTACCCAATCGTCTTCATTCTCCAATATTTCAAGTTTTACCCCTCCTGTTTCAGTATATTTCACAGCGTTACTAAGAAGGTTAAATAGGATTTCCTTGAATCTTAATCGATCCACTTGAATAACTTTCTCTTTGTCAAATTTTGGGAATTCAAATTTTAGATTTTTCTTCTCGTATATGGGTTTAATCATTGTATTGATTTGACTAATTATCTTGCTTAAATTGACATCTTCAATGTTCATTTCCATTTTACCCGACTCAATTTTTGCAATATCTAAAACATCATTTATTAAATCTAGTAAATGCAAAGCTGAAGATTTTACATTAGTGAGGTATTTATCCTGCTCTTCATTAATTTCTCCGCTAATTCTTTCTAATATGACATCCGTGAAGCCTATGACGCTATTTAAAGGTGTTCTTAATTCATGGGACATCGATGCCATGAATTCTGATTTAAATTGAGAAGATTTTATGATTTGTTCTTGATATAATATTTTTTGTTCTAGTAATTCATTCAATTCTTTTGTTCGTTCTTTCACCCGTAATTCTAATTTCTCATTATCTTCTTTGATTTTATATTCAAGATGAATACGTTTATTTATATTAATTCCTAAAAGTGTTATGATTGAGAATAAGATGGCTGCAAAACCGATCATCGTCCAAATCAAAGTTGTATACATTTTATAGAAAGAAAAAGGTTGATTTATAATAACACTATCTGGAGGCAGATCTTTGATATCGATATTAAAACGCTCCAATTGTTCATAATTAAACATATATTGTGCTGAGCTACCTTCAATAATTTGAATAGAAAAAGGATCTTCACCTTGTAAAATACGAATTCCCAAACTTGCAGCTATTTGCCCGTGATTATATCCGTCTACTAATTTTCCTCCAACAATACCATATGGTAGAAAAATAGAATGTAAAGCATATATTGGACGCAAACTTGCATTTGAAATCCGAGAACTGCCTTCTTCTAAAGAATAGTAAGTTCCTGAACTGTCCCGATAAAAAGTCGTAAAAGAATGAGCGAATCTTGGGGTAACTGTGCCACTTCTGCTTCAATTTCATTTAGAGTATAATTACTATCAAGATATGTAAATTTAACCCCTTGATAACCTGCGACAATATTTTTTAAGTGTTCTAAACGATAAATGGCTGAAGGAGTGTTATCTGTAACAATGACAACCTCATTTGTGTTAGGATGTAAAGATATCATTAAATCTAGCGTTTCCTTGTCTGCTTCGATTTCTAAAAGACCAGTAACTAGATTTCTATCAACAAGTTCTGGAATTTCTAAGTTATTAACTCCACAAAAAACAATAGGTGTATCTGGAAATAATTGATCTCCATATTCCCGCAGAAAATCGATTGCATTATCATCACTTGATATAATCAAATCGAATTTTTTACTCCCATATTTATATTGATAAAAGTCTAACAATTTGGCTTTATAAGTAGAATTATATAAATTTGCCTTCGAATCCATGTATTCTATAGTTATTTCAATGGGATCTGAAAAATTGGAAAAACTATCTTCTATTCCAAGATTAATATTGTCGGTCCAAGGGAATCCCTTATTATAGGAATGCAAAATAAGAACACTTCTTGTTTCAGATTCTTCAGCAATGCTCGATGGAATGTAAATAGAGAATAGAGTTAATAATAAAAAGTAGATAATCCAAAAGGATTTCTGTAATTTTGAATGAAACATCAAATGAACGCGAATGAATCCCACATAATACAACAGACATGTGAATCCTAAATATATTTGTATAACAAATGCCTTATTTATGGATTCTATGCTACAGAAAAGAAAAGATTCTGATTGGTTTTAAAGAAAGATTTTCTAAAGATAATGCTTAGGATTCTAATCACATAGGTTTTATTATATTAAATTACCTTCAATTGCCTTTTTTTGCCCTCTTCTTAACCAAATGAAAATAGATATGCCAACGATTACAATTAATAAAACAAGGAAAATAAGGTATGGCTTGGATTGAGCGAATTTAGTGAGATAAAATACGATAGTTAAAATTGTTGCCACTACAGTCAATATTGGAGCAATCAAAGAAAAAACATTTGCCATTCGTTGAAGCATCAAATAGAATTTAACATTTGTTGATTTAGTAATGTCAAGAGCTGCTATTGTTTCATCATCAAAATTATCAACATCAGATTCAAGATAAATATCATAAGTTAGATGAATCCTTCCTTTTAGTATGTTGTCTCCAATTAAACCCATTAAAGTATGCTGAATTGTCTCATGTTTAAAATTTAGATCTTGGACAATTTTATTCAGTGGAATAAAATTTCCTTTCAGGGCTCTTACTGCAAAAAGAGTATATTGCAAAATAAGCTCGGTTTGAAGTGCTTTATATTGATTCTTAATAATTGTATCTTGGAAATCTTCTTTATATCTATCCCATTCTTCAATAATAAATTTACTTTTAATTTCCCAAATCTTATTTTTGTTCATTAAATCTTTATTGGTTGATTTAATTTCTTTATCAAAGGTTTTCAGATCTTTATCGAGTAGCAAAAATTTCCTTAGTTTTTTTGCAGCACTGAAATAATCTTTACTTCTTATTTTATTACGGATTTCCAAGTTAAAGGTGTTTAGGATTTGATTCAGTTCATCTTGCTTATTTTTGATCAGATCTTCTATTTTGGTTGCAAGTTTTTTAAGGTCAAGTGAATTTAATTTGTCAGAAATATCATCTATCGTGATGTGATATTTTTCAATGAACTCCTTTTTTCTTGAATTAAAATTATTTTCCAAATCCGCTATAATTGAGGCAGTTTGCGGAAAATCCAATGTATTTAATTTCTTAAAAGTCTCGATTTCTGAACTTAATTTAATCATCTCTGATTTAAACCTGTTTTTTTGAGAATTTAACCAATCAGCATTGTCTCTATAATCATATTTATCTCGATGTTTAAGTTCTTGATTTATTCTAGTAATTTCTAAATTAACAATATTTTTTTCCAGAAAATTTATTTTATTATTTAGGAAACTATCATAACCTGAAGTTTTTTCACAAGCAATTTTCATATTTTTGATGATTGAATCATAATCATTTATCCTCTTTCGGAAATTTTGAGAATTCTCCTTTATCAGTTCAAATTCAGTATCAATCCGATGTCTTTTGAGAAAATCATCATAATTTTCTGAAAT
>JAUWOE010000221.1 GCA_030612265.1 Promethearchaeum sp. | reverse complement strand
AGGAAAGAATTGCAATTACTTTATCAAAGGTTTCATCTAAAAATTCAGTATCCATTTCCACTACAGGTAAGAGCATTGGATGCACAAATTCCTGAACTTTTGCTTCATTTATATGATGCTTTGCTATAGCAAGCATTTTTTCTGATTTATCAATACCAATTACATTTACTTTTTTTCTTAGTGCTGCAAGGACAGCAAAAGTCCCTGTTCCCATTCCGATATCTAAAATATGTTCTGAAGAAACGAGGTATTTTTCAACAATCAGTTTTTTTATCCTTGGTAAATTTCCCAGAGTTAGGAGCTTAATACCCCTATCATATCTTGTAGCTTTGTTCTCAAGAGCTTTCATATAAACATACGACATTTTCTTTAACTCTACATTTAGATAATTATTTTTAAGGTTATAAATTTTAATAAGGTGCGGGAGAAATATTTAATATTGATTATGATAAAGACTCTTCGATTCGTAACTGGGAATCTTCATAAATATAAAGAGGTTAAGGATGTTATTCGAAAAAATTTTCCAAATTTTGAAGTACTACAATCAAATGTGGAGTTATTAGAAACCCAAGCCGATTCTTTAGAAGAAGTTGCATTATTTAAAGTAAATAGCGTAAAAAATCTTGTAAAAATCCCTTATTTTATTGAAGATGCTGGTTTTTTTGTTGATGATGTATGCAAAGGGTTTCCAGGAGTATACAGTTCATATGTAATGAAAACTATTGGATATGATGGAATATTAAAGATTTTAGGCGATTCTGCAACTCGTAAAGCTCATTTTGAAAGTGTTTTAGCTTATATAGATGAAGATGAAACAGTTCATATTTTTAAGGGTGTCAATTATGGTAATGTATCATTTGAAGCCCGCGGCAATTCTGGTTTTGGTTTTGATCCTATCTTTATTTCAGATGAAACACCCCAAAAAACATTTGCTGAATTAAATTTAGAGGAAAAAAACCATATTTCTCATAGAAGGCGCTCTTTAAATAAATTAGTCGAATTTTTAAAAAAGTTTGATGATTCACAAAAAAAGATTTGATTTAAAAACCGATATTAGAGATTTTAAAGATAATTAATAAGATATTTCATAAAATCTGTTAAAAACTCCATTTTACTTCAATTTTTGACCTAAATTTATAAGTTATCCATACTTTATTTATTACGTAGATAAAAATATCTTTATTATACATTTTCGAAAAAAACTTCTAATTATTCAGCCCTTATCACCAATAATGATATGTTAAATACACAATAAAGTGTGTTTTATTCACTATTTACTGGACACTTTCAATCTAACCGAAAAATGGAGAAAGAAGGTGTTGATCCACAGTTTTTACGAAATAGATTTATTTTCTATTGAATTTTTTGTCAATCGATGAAAAATTCACTTCATTGTATAATTTGAAGTAAAAATATCAAAAATTTTCTATACTGAGGTAAAATAATGCAAAAATCTTATTATAACAGACTAAACCCTAAAAAAACAATTAATGCGGAACATAAATACTCAATCTCAGAGTACCAACAAAAAAGGGCAACATTTAATGAAATGATTAAAGAAATTTCAGATCAAAATGTGGAGCAATTAAAATCAAATATAGAAAAACGTATCTTTAGAATTAATTTAAACAATATTGAAAAATCAATTAATTATCAATTTAATTCTCAAACCCAACGGCCCTTTCCGAATTTGATGAAGAATTTTAAAAATGCAATTAAGTCCATCTATCATGGAGTTAAATTTAAACCATATTTCCAAAAAAACATTGAGGTCCAAAAAAAATTATTAAGATATATCAATTTTATATTTCAGGAAAGTTTAAACCAGGATGTTTATCTACAAGATATTGCATTAAAACATCATGAATTAAATAATTAACAAGGATTTGATCCTCTCTTTATATCAGATGAAACACCTGGAAAAACATTTGCTGAGTTAAATTTGGAAGAAAAAAACCTTATTTCCCATAGAAGGCGATCTTTAGATAAACTAATTGAGTTTCTAAAAGAAAAAAATTAGATTTCTTTTACTTTTTTAACGTTATTTCTAATAACCATAATGGAATGGGTTTAATATTAATTTTAATTCCATTATAAGCAACGGTTTTTTCTTCATCTCGAGTCAAAATCGTCCCTTTTGATAATTTATATAAATGGCATGCAGCCACCAATCCGTCAAATTCCCGTTTTCTTGTAGATTCTTTTTTCATATTCCAACTTACTTGGATGAGCTCTTCAATAATCCCACCATCCCTAACTACAAAATCTACTTCGTGTTTATCATCTTTCCAATAAAATACCTCCTTATTTCGCCGTAATAATTCCATACACACTAGGTTTTCAGCATATTTACCACGATCTTTAGTTGTATGAAATGCAACTGCATTTCGCAAACCATTATCAACTGCATAGACTTTTTTATTTTGGCGGAATTGAATTTTTAATTTATAGGAAAACCGAGGAATTATTGTAATCATTAAAGCGTTTTCAAGTAATTGGAGATAATGAGAAGTGGTATCAGGATGAAGATTGACCGCTTTTGCCAACTTATTGACAGAATATTCCCTTGTAAAATTAGTAAATATATATGTTGCCAAACTATTCATTTTCCCATAATCAATTGAAGTTCGGGTTGAAATATCGCGAGCCAGCACATCGTTATATAAATCCACCAAGATTTGACGTTTTAAGGAGTCATTCACATTAATTATTTCCGGGAACCCCCCCCATACTAAATATTTATCAAATTCATGCAATAATTGAAGAAATTTATTTTTTAAGAATTCCGGACTATAATTTTTCCATTGAGCAGTAACCAAATATTCATTAAAAGTAAATGGTGTAAGAAAGAAGCTCAAATGGCGACCGGTTAAAGCTTTCCCCACATCATCTGAGAGAAGAGAGGCATTTGAGCCTGATATTAATATTTGAGCAAATTTATTCATATCATAAATCTTTTTAATCCATAATTCCCATCCTTTTTTTGCATGAATTTCGTCAATGAATAAGAACTTAATATTTGGGTGTAAAAAAAACGCAGTATCTATGATTTTATCAAATGGAACTAAAATTAAATTTGGATCATCAAAAGCAAGAAATAAAATCTCACTAGGATTCTTCCTTTCTTCAATAATTTTATTAATAATTTGATGTAACAGTGTTGTTTTCCCGGATCTCCGAATTCCAAGGATATCTTTAACATGACGTGTTTGAAGTGTTTGAATAATTGAAGGTAATAATCCGCGGGAAACACTCGATAAGATTCTCTCTCTTTCTTCATTCTTTTCCTCTTTGATCCACCAAGGATTCCATGATTGTATAGCGGTGATTATTTCCTCCATATTTTTTTAAAAGATTTTTTATTTATATATGTTTCCATTATTATGTACACAAAATGATAATTTATAACCAGATCATTAGAAATTTATTTAACTATTTTTATGTTATTTAGATGAAGATGAAAATGTTCATATTTTTAATGGTATCAATTATGGTAAAGTATCTATTAAAGTCCGTGGTATTAATGGCTAAATAGAATCAATAACGAATTTCATTCTTATTTTCTAGGGATTTTTAATTATTTGTAATAATGCTGAATAATCGATCTTCATCTTTCCAATCAATTTCATCAAATCCATTCTCCTTATAGGTTTTATAACATTGATTTATCCCATCTTTCAAACGAATCTGAGGTATCCAACCAAGCTGATGAATTGCTTTCTGATTAGAAATACATAAAATACCTTTATTAATAAATGGATAAAGACGTTTATTATCTGGCCATTGAGCTTTTTTCAAATCTTCATCATTATAATATTCAATAATAGGATCAATTCCAATGATATCACCTGTCAATTTTGCAAGTAATTCTCCAGAAGTTAATTCTCCCCCAGATGCATTATATGTTTCACCAATTGATTTGGGATTTTGAAGACATTTGACGCATAATAAGGCTACATCATCGACATGAACAAGATCAATGTAAGCATTTCCTGGATATGGGATAAAAAGTGGTTTTTTTGCGAGAATTCTATCAAAAAAATATTTTTCTCGATATTTATAATTATTTGGTCCATAGATATATGTTGGTCTAATAATTGTAACTGGAAATTTACTTTTTTCATATGCTTGCATCAATAATCGTTCACATTTTCGCTTTTCTCGTCTATAATCGTGACTATCTGTGAGATCCCCTTGTTTATCCGACTCAAAAATGGGAAAAGTTAAGTAATCTTCCAAATGTGCTTGGTCATATACTGCAGCAGTGCTTATATGAAGAAAATTGGATATCCGCTTTTTGAATATCTCGATAATTTCTTTTGTATCTTGATGTTCCATTACACAAACATCAATTACCCAATCAAAATCATATTTCATTAGTAATAACTTAAACTTGGTGCGATTTTTTCTATCAATTTGAATATAATCAAACTTTCCCTTTTTGTCTATTTCATGAATCCCTCGTGTTACTACCATAATTTCATGTTTTTCTAATGAGAAATAATGTAAAATTCGGCTTCCTAGAAACCCAGAACCACCAATAATAAGAATTTTCATTTCGATCTTATTAACATTGAGGATTTAATTCATTTAAATTTTAACCCATCCTATTATCTCAATAAAAAATCACCAATTTTTCTTTATATTTCAAGAATTACATGAAATATAAAAAGGATATCTATGGAGAAATGTTATTAGATATTTGATTATTTTAATGGATATGTTCAAATTTTGCTTTGGTTAGAACTTGCACTTTTCCATTTCGAATCATAACATCATTTTCTATTCGAAAACCGCCTTCTCCAGCTACATATGCCCCAGGTTCAATAGTAAACACCATACCTTCTTTTACTTTAACTTCTCGCCAGTATTTCAAACGAACAGGGTCTGTTGGTTTTGCACCTAAATAAGGAAAATCATGTTCAGAAAGACCAATCCCATGACCTAAAGCATAATTCATTTGATAACCCCCATCTTTCAATACTTTTTTTGCAGTTTCGGCAATCTTATGAAGTGGAACACCAATATCAATCATTTCAATTGAAGCTTCATATGCTTTTTCAGAAGTTTCAATCATTTTTAATTGTTTTTGAGATAATTCTCCAAAAGCGAATGGTTGTGTAACATCACTACAATATCCGTTCATCTTAGCTCCGTAATCGATTATAGATAACCCTTGTTTGGCAAATTTCGCATTTGAAGCATATGGGTGACAATGGAGCTGATGTCCTCTATCAGTATTAGCCACTAAAGAAGGAAATGAATTATCTTCAGCGCCTAATTCACGCATTCGTTTCAAGACAAGGAAAGAAAGATCATTTTCTGTCTCATCTGTAGCATTATGGGCAAATTTAATAATATCTTTTAGAACTTCATTACTTAATTTTGTAACCTCAACTAACATATCAAGTTCAAAAGATGATTTGGTTGATCTAATATCGGAAAATGCATGAACAAGATGGTTGGGTTCTTTGTAAATTTTAGCTTCGGGCATATGTTGCTCGATTAATTTCACACTTCGATAAGGTATAATTGGAAGAACCCCGATTATGGGTGATAATTTTGAAATTTTATTCGATATGAATTCTTTTAAAGCCACATAAGAAGAATTATTATATTTTGAAACATCTATAATTTCATCTACTTGAGCATGTTCTTTTGCTAATAAAAGATCCCATGGGATAAGACAATTTTCCCCGCTTGAGATGAGTACATACAAACCATCTGCTGGGTGTCCTGAGAGGTATTGTAAATTAACATCTCTTGACGTTTCGGAATCTTCAATAAGCAAAATATCGATTTTTTTCTCTTGCATAAAAGAAAGTAGTTCATAAAATTTTTCATCAGTTATTGAACGCATGGTAAAATGGAATTTTAGAATATATAAATAAATTTGGAGAAAAGTTTAGCTGGAATTCATTTAGAAAAGTTTCTTGGTTTGAAATCACCCATAGGACCATGCCATCGAAATTTTCCAAAAGTAATTTTTCCAATTTGAATTGCTTCAGCTGGACATTGGTGAATACATCTCAAACACATAACGCATTGGTCACCAAACACAATTTTTTTATCAATAATGGAGATGTTTTGAACGGGACAGTTTTTCACACATATTTCACAAAAAGTGCAATCTTCTGTCGCATAAAATTTCTTTTTCATAAAATTAACCATAATAAGATATAACAAATGGAAAGGAGGCCCAATAATCATAGATGCAATTTTGAAGGGAGTTTTAATAGATAAATCTTTTAAATTTTCTCCGGATGATAATTTTTTAGTAATATCTATTATTCTAGTAATGAATTTATCGACTTTTGGTAAACTCTTATAATCTTTCTCCAGTGCTTTTTTAACATATCTAGATTTCTTATCCAA
>JAUWOE010000017.1 GCA_030612265.1 Promethearchaeum sp. | reverse complement strand
AATAGGCAGCAATATGAGAAAGGTGTTACTAGAGTTGCTCAGAGAATGTCATATTCCCAGTTAGCGTTTATGGTGAAGGCCATGAAATACACAGATGGTCTGAGTCGCCAAAATACCCAAAATATCAATCAACTCATATCCGCGGCGGATGTTCAAACTTTCATCAGTAATTTAATGAACGAATTCAGTATGGCCGACAGAGAACTTGCGAATAAAGGTGAAAAAATTTCCGCTGAAAAATTCGATAATTTCGTTGGAACTGCTCAAGAATTAAAGATGGGCGTAATTGGTATGTGTTTCGATGCCATTGATCAAAAAGCGCCCATATTCGATTTACTCAATCCCGATGGTGATTTTATTGCGGGATATAGAGAGAAATTTAACATGCCTGACTCTGCTTATATTTACCTCCGAGCAATCATTAAAAAGGGGGAGACCAACACATATTTCTATCGGGATGGAGTGGTCTGGGTTGAAGAAATTCGCCCCAATCAATGGCCAAATTACAGACTATTAGAATCATATGAAACATTAGAGTATATTTTGCGCAATAGTGACTCTTTAACGGTGGTAGATCCTAAAAAAGCAGTTAAAGGTTTTGAAAGGTTTGCTAAATCTCCTACACATATATTAAGGAAAATAGGAAGTTATGTAAAGAATCGTTACAATACAGACTTGTCGCGGACTGATCTCCATCAATATCTCGTAACTATTTCACAACGCCGTAAAAAAATGGGGATGCTCGGAATAACAGTAAATAATCTGGTAGATACTTGTTTCAAAATTTCAGAAGCAGGTCCAAGAAAGATACTAGAGATAGATTTCGCTAGAATGACTGGTACAGCAGCCTACAAGAAAAAAGTTTTAGACATTATTACAGGAATTGTAATGAATCATGGGGTTTATGCTCCTTGTGGTAGATGGAATAATGTTCTTGGGAAGCGCGAAGGTGGTTGGGATTCAAATGGTGAATATCATGAAGCTATTTGGGATCCAACAAACGGTAAATATAAAATGTATCTTTACAACTTTTTACACTATGGTCTCTATCATTATATTCTTAACGGACAATTACCATTAGTAGAGGGAAGCCATATGGATAGACTCAAATATCTCGATGTAATGGCTGGTGTAAATAATCAATTAACGAGAAATAATTATGTTGAAAAAAAACTTCTTGAGAATAAAAGAAAAGATATATATGCTCTGCTGGATGCCAACATAAGAAATTTCAGAAATATGAAAATACCGGCATCACATGCTAAAGGAGGCATAGCAGATTCTACTGAGTTACTTGAATTTAGCGCCGCCATTAAAATGTTCTTAACCAATTCAATATATAAACAAACTAGCGAAACAGAAATAATTTCAAAGACATTATTGTTTTCAAGAGTATTAAATAAAATGTATCCTGGTTTAGGTGTCCTATTCTTAAATTCCAGATTCGGTTTATTCAAGGATAGTCTTGGCAACTTAAGATATCTTACTGAATATCTTGAAACGCAATCATGTGATTGGCAAACTGACGAGATAATAGACAAAATTCCTGATGATCTAAAAAAAGACAAGTTTTTAAAATCGCCAGAAAGATATTCTGATTTTACCCAATCAGTGGTTATGTGGATCAAATTGTCGATGGATTTTACAACTAGTGCTCGGTTAGCCACAAGAGGTATTTCTGCACAGGCCTTAAAAGAATTTCTCGAAAAATTCCATGGTATTATATCATTTTGGGAAAATTCACAAAGTATAGATAGTAAAGGTGGGAGAAAAAAACCATTTTTATATTTTGAACCTTTATATCTTCATGATGCCATCGCGATTGATGAAATGACTGCTTGGAATCAGTTTATTTTTAAGCTTTGGATGATGGGTGCTCAAGAATTCAGTACTTCTCTCCTATTACATTCTGTTAAACAGTTACCATCAACTTTCTTCTCGGCTACTTTGACTGCAGAAGCATTTAATGACGAAAACGATATTATTAGAAATTTCATGGAATCATATTTTAGCAGATGGAAATGGGGTGAAGGAAGGACATGGAGCGATCCTGATTTGTATTTTATCGCAGAACCTTACTCTGTCAAAGAACCCAGTAACAAGCAAGGTATCTCTGTTATCTTATCCGAAAAAGCCAGCGGATCCCTCCACACAAGAATTACCATCACCTCGAAATACGAGGCCCGCGCAAACGAAGTCTGGAATATAATGCCTAAGCTCACCAAAAAATATTTGACAGATCATTTTCTCTCAAGTTCGGGAGGAGATCTTTTTGCGGTGAATGCACCTCCAAATCCTTATACTGGTGTAGGATCAATCAGTTGGAGAATAATGACTGTTGCCCAAAAAGCAACTGCTACAACCCGTTTAAGACAGGATTTCGGTAGTATCATCAAATATATAAATAGCATAGAAGATTGGTGTTTGGGCCTTAAAAGTATAAGCACCATATATAATTATTTGAGTCACTCGTGGGAATTGCCTTTTACCAGCTGGGGTAGTTTTAAGTATTATTATGAGGAAACGGATTCCAGTGGAAATCTCGAATACCCAGAATTTCATCGGCTTGTGGATCTTGTTTATAATACCAGACAGCATAAACAATGTTTCGGAGATACAATGGAACGATTCATAGAGGGGGAAAAAAATAAATACATTCAATGGGAATTTTCTGCAGGAAATAAAGTTGAGACGCTTTATGATTGGGCTAAGCAGTACGATTTTGAATTCGGTTTTAAACTTGACGGAACTACCACCGTTATGGTCGTCAATTCTCCACAAACCAAAGCGAAATTTCTAAAGATGACATATGAAAAAATCGGATTTAATTTTCCCATTCTAACATACGCGGAATATTTAGCTTTGAAGAATGCAAGGTGGTATGCCTACAGAGAGATGTGCAAAAATCCCGATGGAACATATGATCGTTCAAGATTCAGCTACAAGGACTTTATCAAGGGATTACATGCGCACTCGATCGACCCCAGTTCATCATCATATTGGAACATTGATCCGAAAATAGCCAAAGATATTATGATGGCGTTCGGATTTGACTCCAACGGGAATATGATCTCTGTTGGATCGCCTCTTGATTGGATAGGAAGTATCCATGATTATTCCCAGTTTCCATATACAAATGCCATGTCCGTGTCGTTGATGAGATGGTGGGACAGATTCGACAATGACGCTTACCAATTGGAAATGGAGAGAAAATTCAACGTATGGTTCCCTTGGGCGGTATTATAATATTTTTTTTAATATTTTTTTATTTTTATTTATTTCGATTCAATAATCTAATATACTGGCAGAAAATAAAGAATAAATAGATGAATTTACTCTATAATCTTGGAGCAATATAAAAAATGGATGATAAAAGCATGGAATTCTTCTCAATAAAAGGATCTTGGTTAAAGATAAATAACCCCGAGGTAATAAATCTTATAGGCTTACCTAAAGATCTAAATGAAATAAAAAAATTAAAAATTACAGGTCGTGAGCTTAATAGTGATGTTCCCGTTCCGATGAATTTCCGTTCTTTTAAAGGATTGCCTGATAAATTACCGATGCTTGAATCTATCTATGTTTATGATTCAGTTATCCAAACCCTCGAAACTCTATCTGCCGAAATTCCTCGCTTAAAATATATTTGGTTTAGTTGGTGCCACTTCCATAATCTTAAAGGTATTCCAAAAACTCGAAATTATGTCTCGTTTGGAGGCTGCAAAATAGATTCCTTTGAAGGGCTTGATATAAACAATCTAAACATCCTCGATAAATCAGCCCAGCATGCATTTCTCTACAAAACTTCGTTTTCATCCCTCCACAGCATCGACCACACCACTCTCTGGTCAGTTCTCATCGAATATTTTTCAAGATTCGGAAATTTCTATGCCCCCGCCAACCTCACGCCCAAAGGTATTGATCTCTTGAACGCTTGCGTCAACCGTGAGGTCAACAACGCCAACAATCCGCTCGTATTTGTTCGAAGAGAATTACCTCATATTTATCCCCCCGATTTTGAAGGAAGAGGTATTTCAATTGATTCTGAAATCAAACGCAATGGTATTAATTTCTTAATCAATGTTTTGAATGAAAACGGTATCGAATATTCAGGATTTCAAAATTGGGAAGATGCAAAATCTTCCGGAGAAGGGATGGAAGATTGGATCTACGCACTTAGTCTCGAAGAGCGCCTCTTCATCCCCGAAAAAATTGACCGTCTACTTGAATTCTACAAAAAAAGCCCAGCTGAACTTGCCCTAGAATATCGCTCGAATCCTAAATCACTCTCGAAGGTCAAAATCGAACGTTTAATACATGAGGGGGATCCCTATATCTTGAAAATTCTTGAAGATGATGAATATTCTACACTCTCCCCCGACGATCCCATTATAACCCAAATCTCCAAAAAATTCATCGTTAAAACTAAAAATGGTAAAATTTTGCTTTGAGAATATTTCTAATACCCAAATAATACCAAAAGTGTGGGCCTCAAATGGGACTCAAAAATCGCGATAAAAAAAAACGGAACTATAATTATTTTCTCAATAAGACTTATAAATTTTTATCATTTTATCTCTGAAACGCGTTCCAATTGTTCAAAAAGTTTCTTTATTCTATGTTTTACTTCAGAATTATTATAAATAACCACACATCCGGCGGAAATCGGGGGAATTACATCTGTAATTGGTGGTTGACCATAAAATATAAAAGTTTTATTAGATTCAAGAATTGCTGGGATCACAAGCAAATCCTCTTCTCCATCAATAATAACTATATATTGGTTATCGTCATTAATGGTTTCCCTAATAAATTCGAAAATTTCTTCATTAATAAAGCCAGCTGGGTTATAAAAAGTTTTTTTTATTGAAGTTTCCAAATCAGGAATCATTAATTGATTTCTTCCGCGCTGAGTTTCCCCATCAATAAATAAATATTTCATTAAAGGCCTGAGAAATTTATTTTGGATTATTTCTTCTGAAACAATATCCCCCACACCTATTATTATATGCGATTTTTCTAAAGTTGAAACACGTAATAAACCGCTGAATTGACTATTCATCCAATTAATCGCTTTTGGAAATGATACCTCTGGATCTCCTTTAAATAATTTGCCCAGCGGTTTAGAAAATTCTTTTCGCATAGATGATTTAATTTTGTAAAACATGTGTTCAAAAAAAGAAAAAAAAGAACTCCCATTTGAATTTTTGTTTTTGCTTAAAGCTTCAATAAAGACGATACATAGCCTCTAGACTATTTTCGATTATGTTCATTGCCTGATTTAGTTTTTTCTCCGAAAATATTATAGGTCTAAGAAAGTCTCTAATAGTACTTTCGATTTTTTTTATCTCATTCAATCGTATGCTGGGTGATGCTGTAAATAGGGTTAAAACATCGTTTTTTTTATTATATTTTATAAGTGCTTGTTCTGCGTATTTTCTAGCTAATCCAGGGCTTATTCCTCCTTTTATACTAATTAGCTCCACCATCTTATTGAATTCTTTCATGCGGTACTCATGGGATATAAATTTGTTTACACTGCCTTCCATATTAAAATCACCATTACAATTAAGAAAATTCAATTTCAAAAACGTTTCGAATTATGAAATTATTTTTTATACTAATCAGTTGCAAATAAAAAAATAAAAAAAATAAAAAAAATAAAAAAAATGATCATGTAATATGTTTTAAACAATACAATATTCCAAGAAAAAGCTGAAAACCAATTCCAACCTGGTGCGGTGATAATTTCTCAGATCTTCTATCAAAATATATATCCACTTCGTGTTCAATTCCCATCTTAAATAAAAACTTTTGGAATTTTTTAATTTGAGCGGAAAACCCAAATTCATCCGCTATCTCACAATTGACCAATAATTTAATGTCTTGAAAAGGATTAGTTGAACTTTTTACCATCTCGATGATATCGTATTCCAACCACTTCTTCTTAGCAGATTCATCCATTTCAATAATAATTCCGTCGGAATTACGTTTAATTGATGGGATTAATCGATTTTCATTACTAAAAATTAGATCTGCAGTATCCAATATATCTCCTATTTCTTTGAGTCCCATTTCTTCTGCTTTTTTCTTTCCGTAAACAAGTTTATATATTGGAATTATCATTTTCCAGTCTAATAAATCCAAAAAAGAAATTAGAGGGCTTAAAGCGACACCTACTTTAAATTTTTCTGGATATTTTAAGCATCCGTATAGTGTCCCGTATCCACCCATCGAACCACCCATAAGTGCGCGATGTTGTTTATCAGGAATAGTTCTATAATTTTTATCAACATAATCGACTAATTCATCAAATATGAAATCGGAATAATTTCCAGTATGTGGAGAATTTAAATAAAAAGCTCCTTTCATAACTGGAAAATTATTTTCTTTTTTACCTCCAAATATATCAGGTATTTTCAAACTACATTCCGGTTGAACTAAAATAAATGGCCTAATCTCCTGATTTAGAATCAATCGATCAAAATCTTCATATTTGGGCCTATCCTTAAACACTTTCCATGCAATTATTTGAAAAAGAAGTGAAGATGACTTCTTTATATATTTTTTTGATCCTACCATCAAATCATGGATATCTTGACTATAACCGTGTAAAAGATAAATTACGGGGTATCTTTTTTCTTCAGATTCATAGTATCCGGGAGGAAGGTAAATCATAAATTGCCTATCTATAGGAGAATCTAATGGATTACCTTCCAAACTCTTTGAGTGAATATTTTCAGTGATATATCGATGATTTTTCGCATTATTCATATTTCACATTTCTTTACTTTGTAATTAAATATTCTAGAAATTTAAAAAAAAAAATTGCTCTATTGTACGCATCCATCCCACTAAATTTGAAAGTTACCTTCTAAACTCTTTGAATGAATTCTTTTGGTTATATAGCGAGGATCATTCATATTAATATCTAAATTCTTTATTTTGTAAATAAATGTTCTAAAAATTAGATAAAATTTTTTAGAAATGGACAACTTAAGCAGACAAGATTAATTTCTAATTCTTCGTGAGATACTTATGAAGATACACACTTCTGTGAGATAACCTATAAAATGTATAAAAAAATTACACTTCAGCATATTGTCAGAATCCCTCCTACTAAGTTCGGAAGTAATATTCGAGAGGCTGCTTTCGAGATTCTTTCAGAACAATTCAATGGACAAATATATGAAAATATTGGCTTTATTATTGCAGTAATTGATGTAATTGGCGATCCCAAAGAAGGAAAAATTTTACATGGCGACGCTTCGACTTTCCATTTAGTTGACTTCTCAGTCCTTGCATATCTTCCCAAACTTCATGAAATTGTAGATGGAACGGTTGTTGAAGCCGTAGAATTCGGTGCTTTCATCAGATTAGGTCCTTCCGACGGTCTTTGCCACGTCTCGCAAATTTGTGATGATTTCATTACCTTTGAAAACATGAATCAACGGTTCGTTGGAAAAGAATCTTCAAAAATCTTAACTGTTGATGATAAGGTCCGAGGTCGGATTATTGCGGTTTCCATGGGCACAGGACGATCAGGGAAGTTAGGATTAACAATGCGTCAACCATATTTAGGGAAGGAACAATGGATTTATGATGAGATTGAAGCCGAATCGGGTGGCGAAGAATTAGAGGAATTAGAAGATTAAAAATTTAAGGATATAAATACTTATGACTAAAGAACGTGCTTGTAGAACTTGTCACCTAATAACACATAAAACTTTTTGCCCAAAATGCAAAACTCCAACGTTGTCCGATGATTTTTCTGGAGCGGTAATAATTCTTGACCCTAAAAATTCTTTAATAGCACGACGATTGAATTTTGATGTGCCAGGCAAATATGCGTTAAGGGTTAGATAATCTGGGTTTCAGTGTGTGCTTAACCAATTATGCAAATAAAACTTAATGCAGTTCAAGTAACTGACGTATTTAATGATGCTGTAGCAAGAAGAGAAGTCGATTATTTTCAAATCGATAATGTAGTTCCAGGTTTGATGGAAGTTTCTGTATCTTGGGGGAATTCGAATGACATAGATTGTTATATCTGCGAAACACAAGATTATACTAATTATTTAGCAAGGGGATATACGACAAATAATCCTGAGGCTTGTTCTTATAATATTCAGACTGAAGGAACTTATTTTGTTGCAGTCAAGATGTATAGCCGGTGGGCAGCTACAACTGCATACACACTGACAGTTAAATATTATAAAGATGATGGTGGTTCAGATACAATAGCTCCAACCGTTTCAATTACATCCCCAAATGATCTAGAGACAGTAAGTGGAATTGTTTCAATTGCTGTTGGCTCTAATGACAATGTAGGAGTAACAAACGTCCAATGCAATATTGATGGGGGAGCATGGACTGATGATACAACAAGTCCATACGGATTCACTTGGGATACTACTATAGTTTCTGATGGATCCCATACGATTAACGCTCGTGCTTATGATGCCGCAAGTAATTTTGGAGAAAATTCAATATTGGGATTAAAACCTTCAGTAATCCCGTATTTACACAGGTAATTTCATGGAAGGTCTTTCTTCGTTTGGAAAAAAGTGCAAAAAGCATTCAGCAATATGTTTAGAAACTCAAAGGATTCCCAATGCAATTAATATGCCTGAATTCTCAAACTCTGTAATATTAAAGCCTGAACAGACTTATTATCATAAAACAATACATACATTTTCAATTGTTGAATAAAAATCATGAGTATTAAAAAATTTTTTTTTAGTTCATTGATATCGGTATAGACATTTATATACATATATAACTTAATATATAAATGATGGCAACAATTCCAATCAAATTAAAAAAAGTTGAGGTTTCGAAAATTGATTATTTAGTTAAACTGGGTAAATATAAAAGTCGAAATCACGCGATTCGATCATTTATAGAATTCAGCTTGCTTCAAGAATCAATAAATTTAGAAGATGATAATCTTGAAATAGAAAAAATTAAAAATAAATTATATCAATTATGGGATTTACAACCTGAGTTTAATTTGACAACAAGAAGTAATAAATCCTTAGTCGACATGGTTTCTCAAGATAGGATGCGATAAGAGGTTTTGTAAATGAGATTATATTTAGACACAAGTGCAATTCTTTCTTATTATGATAAATCAAGTATATTTTTTGAAAATACAGTAAAGTTATTCCATTATCCTGAAATGGCATTATTTTCTGGTATGATCACGATTTTAGAAATGGAATCAGTTATTGGACGAAATATTGATTCATTTTACTTAGAAATTGACCCCAAATCAAATAAAATATTTGAATCATTAAGTAATAAAGAAAAAATTCCAATAATTACCCACTATTTTATTAAAAGATTAGGGATTTCGATTGAATCTGCTTCATCTATTGAAAAATGTGATATTAATGATAAAGAATATGATATTTTTAATACTTTTAATTTAGCGCTTAGAATTAACAGAGAAATGAAATTAAGGACTCTGGATGCCATTCAGATTGCATCTGCTGTAGAGATAAAGATCTACAATAAAATTGATCTCGAGTATTTTGTCACAAATGATGGTATTATTTTAGACCGGAAAAAAGAGGTATATCAGAAATCTCGTATATTGCCAATCTCAACTGATGAACTTGTAAATTTATTGGATATTTGATATTGTTCTTCATCACGAATTATGATGCGAATATTCCCCGACAATTACATAAATGTGCTGAACTTTATTCCCAGAAAACATGGAGATTAATAGTAGTGGAGACCACTGAGCCATGTGTTCAGATTTACACCGGTAATTTTATGAAAGGTGTCTGTTCATTTGGTAAAGAATGTAAAAAGCATTCAGGAATATGTTTAGAAACTCAAAAGATACCAGATGCAATTAAAATGTCTGAATTTGCAGACACTGTAATTTTAAAGTCTGAACAGACATATTATCACAAAATTATGCATACATTTTCAATTGTTGAATAAAAAATTATACGTAATTAAAATAAAAAAAGGTTTTTCCCAGCGTAAACTGGATCGCTGGTCAACCGAACACCCAACCTTCGGAGCCCGGCTTCATCTCCAGGGGATGGAATGTGAGTTAGATGCATATCACAATCTTTAAGTTCTTTTAGATGATCCATTGCAACTTTCGCTGTTGGGTTAGTAATGGCACTTATGCTTAGTGCAATCATGGTTTCCTCTAAGTTCAAACTAACATTTGCAGACCTTCCAAGGCTTTCTTTCAGTTCACCAATAGATTCCATAATATTTGGGGAGAGTAGATAGATATTTTTTGGAATTTCAGCTAAAATTTTGATTGCATTTAAAATAACAGCAGAAGGTGCATGCATAAGGGGTGAATTCGTTCCAGTTATTATAGAACCATTCTTTAGTTGGATTGCTGCTCCTGAGAAAATTCCAGAATGTCCCTTCCCGCGTTCTTTCGCATTTTCTGTAGCATTTCGAGCGGGTTGAACTACTACTCGATCGGTTGGGGTGACACTTACTTCCTCCAAAATTAGATCAATTCGGTCTGTGGTCGATTTTGGTGCGCGTCCAGCGGCATATTCAGAATGATAGCTAAAATATCTGCGTATTATTTCGGCTTGTGCGGCCTTTTGCATCATATCATCATCAATTATTGCAAATCCTACTCTATTTACCCCCATATCCGTAGGAGATTGATACATATTTCCATTCCCCATAATTTTAACTAATATCTTTTTCAGGACAGGAAAGGCTGCTACATCCCTGTTATAGTTTACGGCAGTTTCGTTATGTGCTTCCAGGTGAAAAGGATCAATTTCGTTGTAATCTCCTAGATCCGCGGTCGCTGCTTCATACGCAATGTTTACTGGGTGTTTTAGAGGTAGATTCCAGATTGGAAATGTTTCAAATTTTGCATATCCTGCTTTAATCCCGCGCTTGTGTTCATGATAAATTTGTGATAAGCATGTCGCCATTTTTCCAGAACCTGGTCCCGGTCCCGAAACAACTACGATCGGTTTATTCGTCTTTATAAAAGGATTTGCCCCATATCCGTCCTCACTTACAATGTGATCCACGTTAGTGGGATAACCATGGATTGTTTGATGTACATATACAGGAATATTGTGCAGTTCCAAGACGCGTTTAAATTGGATGACAGAAGGATGAGATTCATACCGGGTGATTACTACTCCACATATTTCCAATCCCCATTCTCGTAAATCATCGATGAGCTTTAATGTTGCTTGATCATAAGAGATCCCAAAATCAGCACGAATTTTCCGACGTTCTATGTCTCCAGCGTGAATACAAATAATAATATCTAATTTATCTTTTAATTGCTGTAACAGTTTCATTTTTACATTGGGATCATATCCGGGAAGCACACGGGCCGCATGCATGTCAAACATTAATTTTCCACCAAATTCGAGATATAATTTATTACCAAATTGCTTAGCCCTTTCAAGAATGAATTTTGTTTGCTCTTCCAGATATTTGTGGTTATCAAAGCCCACCGAGGTTCCCATATCAGAAATTATCTCTTAAACTATAAAAATTTGCATTAATACGAGATTAATATATAAAAATACGGGATATTGAATTTAAGCAAGAAAAAAAAATTTCGCACCTGCTGAAATTAAAATTGATTTTGAATTTCACCCCATACAATCTGCATGAATTTACCGAATTTTACAGAAGTAAGCCACCTAGAATTACGAATAATAAAGATAGTACGGTAGACTCACTGGATCAAGTTTATTTTGTTAAATAGATAAAATTATTCAATACAACAAAGATTTTTCAGAATTAAAAGGGTGAAAGTCCTCCCAACATCCTTATATAGCCACGATTTGCTTTATAATCTAAGAGAGTTTTTTGGTGATATTATGAGCAAAACAAATAAAATAATAGGTATGACCATCATTGGGTTAATTTTTATCTCACTAACATCTTCTTCATGGACTACTACAGTAGCAAATGTGATGGAAGGTGAAGATGAAGAACCTGATGAAATAGATGAAGATAAGAAAAGAGAGTCTGAACGCGTAGTAACCGTTGACGTTAAACCAAACACCGCGCAAATTAAATCTTTATTGAAATATTCGGACCAAAAGGATGATATTACAATGGATATCTCAGCTGTAAATGATTTGCATATTAAGGGATTATATAAATCACATACAACCTTTACTCAGATAAATTTGGCATTCCAGATAACTTTTTATTCAATAATAGAGTTTGAAGATGATGGGAATGGTATTTATGAACCGGACCTAGATCAAGAGATTCAAGAAATGGTTTTAAATTCATGGGAAGATATTTCATATTCATATGTTAATTCAAGCGCCCACATATTTACCATAACAACAACAGATGATGTCTTTTTGGTGCGTATATTTGCGGTCGAAGGGTATACAGATGTGAATGGCACAATAATCGCACCTACTGAAATTAAAATTGATTTTGAATTTCATAACTTTCCTTTTAATAAAACTCAAACGCTTTTAGCATTGCAGGTTAAATTTCAAACAAATGCAGCATTTAAATTGAAGAACCAAACTCGAGCCGAAGAAGAAGGCTATGAAGAAAATGAAGATTCTGTTGAATTAGAAGACAATAGTGCAGTAGGATACTTTGCTTGGGCAGAAAATGCAACGGCAAAAAATGCAACGGGCGATAGAGAAGATATTGAAGTGTTATCCAGTCCATTCAAAGATGGTGCTTCAGGGAAGTTCATGTATTTGAATTACCCACATGCCACTCATATCATTCATGATCCTAAGATCGGATTTGTTTCGGATATTTCAGCAATTTATATTTCAGGATTTCCCTTAGTTATGGTGTTTTCAGTTATTGGAATTGCATCTTTGGTTCTTTTAATTAGAAAACGGAAATTTAACTAAAATTAAATCTTATGTGTGTGCTTTTTTTTTTGCTTTTTTCTTAAATTTTTGCCCATTTTCTTAGTTGGATTAGAAATTTATTTTATTAATTCTATCCCATTACTGCATGATATAATAAGGCGTTTGTTAATTTCGGCAAGAATTAAATCATCGGCTTTAACCCCCAATTCAATTATTGCTCTTTCACGAAAACCGCCTTCCCATGCTAATCGTTCTTTTTCATCTGAAGTTAATGATCCCTGATCATTGGCATATTTTTGAGCAAGAACTATGGGGGATACACGGTAATATGACCAAAAATCATATAAACTGCCATAGAAAATATCCTCTGCTTTTTTGGAAGGATAGTTACCACTTATAAGACATTGCCAAGAATCATTGAAAATATCAATCTGTTCGAAAAATTCCCAAGGGATATTTGAAAAAGAACGAAGTCCGGTTTTTTCAATACCGAGATAGAGAAGTTTTGTCAAATTTTTAAAAGATTCTGGAAAAATAGAAATTTGATTGTGACTCAATCCAAGCCAATCAAGATTTTCAAGATTTCCGATAGTTTCAGGCAGAGAATATAATTTATTAACACCTAAAGAAAGAGATCGGAGATTTTTCAAGCTTCCAAACCAATCGGGTAGCGAAGTGAACTTATTTCCGTCTAATTCAAGGTGTTCCAGATTATTCAGATTTTTAAAAGATTCAGGCAAATTACTTAATTGGTTGGAAGTTAAGATGAGATAGCGAAGATTTTTTAGGTTTCCAATCCAATCTGGCAGTGAAGTGAACTTATTTCCCCTTAATTGGAGTTGTTCAAGATTATTGAGTTTTTGAAGAGATTTTGGTATATTTTTTAAATGGTTACCTTTCAACTCAAGGTGTCGAAGTTCTTTTAAATCCCCAATCGAATCGGGCATCGAAGTAAAAAAATTCTTATTTAGATTGAGATATTTCAATTTTTTAAGATCTTTAAAAGATTCAGGCAAAATATTCAAGTGGTTGTCATTTAATTCGAGGCGCTGAAGATTTTTTAAATTTCCAATCGAATTTGGTAGACATGTTAATTTTAATCCCTTTAAGATTAGTCTGGTTATATGCCCTTTTTGTATGAAATATCCTTGATGATGAAATGAAGGTCTGTACCGTCGTTTAGAAAGTTTTGGAATTGATAAATTGAAATCGACTAAAGCTTTTTTTTCGGAATCTGGAATATTCATTTCAATCTTCATTTTTCTTCTTTTTTTATATTATTATTAAGGAAATTCATCAATTTAATATAATGTAGGCTTTTAGATTTATAAAAAAAAATCAACTTCGTGGAAGCTGATAGAAATAACTAGCAATAAATTTCGATACATCTTCTTCATCACTTAATAAATCTAGAAAATGTTGGTAATCGTTGCTCAAAATTGTATTCTCGTTCCGTGAGTTGTGGAAATTAAACCACCAAGGCACCATTGCAGAATTGATACCGATTACTTCATGTTGATCGTTTAATTGGAATCCGAATGCTTCTTGAATCTTACTGAGGACACCCGCATCACTTTCCAAAAATCCATATTTTTCAGGATGAAGAGATAAATCTCGCATAATATCCTCAAAAAGGGGAATTTGACTTGGATTGGATAAATCTTGCACGTCTATGCCTGCAAAACCCAAAGCGGTCATGAGCATTCCGTATTGATGACTCGTCAATAACGGAGCTTTATTACCTATGTGCTCGATATTTGGGGAGTTTTTATAAAAAGTGTATTTTGCTCCTTCAGCAACATATACCGGAACCATACCTTGAAAAATATTGAGAAGACAATGATAATCTTTTATTAAACCATAGGCTTTTGCCACAATTTTTCCATATATATCAGTGCGAGTCTCCCATTCTCCCATTCCCAATATTTCTACAATGAAACCTAGTCCGTCAGAAGGGTTGGAAAATATTACTGCCAGATCTAAAGGCGCAACCTTAACATCTGTAATTATGTAATGCTCTCTCCCACCGACAGTAAGTATTGTTCCGGCGTCATTAATAGAACCTCTTTCAAAGTCAGAATGAGACATGAAATCGTTTAACTCCGCTACTTCATATGATTTGATTATTTTCCCTCGATCGTTTCTAATAAAAATTCTATATTTGATGGTATCAATAACCAATTTTGGTTCACCTAAAACATTTTTTTTTAGTCTAGAGAAAAAGTTATCTGCGAAAATATTTTTGATAAATCCTCCTGCTCCTAAATTGCGGTCATATGCTTTCAAAGTATTCACAAATGTACGCATTTCAATAGCAGATTTCGCTCTTATGTTTAATCTTACTATTTCGGAATCCATTTTAACATCTAGTCTAATATGATATATTGTATTTCTTGGATTTTTGCTGTCTTTATCTATAAATACCTTTAACCTATCTTTAGATCTAGAAGGTATTTTTCCTCTATCTAAAACTGTTCTTGCTCTGGTCCAATGATTTTTGCCCCAAGCATCACCTTCTATAGAATGAATTTCATATGAGTTCGCAGTCAAAAGTTGAGCAACATATTTACGCTTTAAAACTGAAAGTTCTGATGTTGAAAGTTTTGAAAGTATTGCAGCTTGTATATGAGATTCTAAATGTTGATCCGAGATAAATTCATTAATGATATCTATATGAACAAACCCGTTGGCGTCTTGAAGAGAATTCGCCCTTCTTATGACATTTCGGT
The DNA here is from genome assembly GCA_030612265.1 of Promethearchaeum sp. Classification (GTDB taxonomy): domain Archaea; phylum Asgardarchaeota; class Lokiarchaeia; order Sigyniarchaeales; family Promethearchaeaceae; genus Promethearchaeum. Next base: position 14,783 of record JAUWOE010000017.1, on the reverse strand, counting down.
GAAAATTATTAACTTCTATATTGATAATATCATTAATAATGACTTGAGTCGCAGAATCAGTACTAGTATGTTTTTCTTTTAACATAATAATCATTTGATCTATATTAAGAGCATCATCAATAACTGAGATATGAACATTTTTATTACCATAAACCGTTAATAATTTTGTAGTACTGATATCAGCAATAAAATATAACTGAGCTAAATATTTGCACATATCTTTCACACGATTCGTAACGATGGCAACTTCATTGAGAACATTATTATGTTTTAATTGTTGTCTTAGAGTTCTACTTAAATAATTATTAGTTATTTCTGTTATTTTCATAGAGATTGATAAAACATTCATAAGGAATTTTTGGCTCAAGTGAGGTGAGTCTGCAAGTAAATTCGTTAATCTATCATGTAATATCTCTATTTCTCTAGAGTTATACAACCTACTATCAACATCACCCCAATCCGTATAAGTATAGAAAGGAATATCAGGATCGGACAAACGGAGAACTCCTTCGGCACATTCTTTGACTTTATCAGAAATTAACGAATACGATGTTAATGTATTTTTTAATTCTTCGATTAAACCAAGAGGATATTCTCTACGATTCCTAAGAACGCTGTGGATTCGTTGTATCAAATTTTTATTTTTATGTCTTTTAGGATCTTTTCTAAGAGTGTAAAGAGAAGATATTTCGGGATCAACCAAATTAATCGCGTCTGCATCCAAGAAAAGTTCCGCAAGAGTCATTGTTCCGTATTCAGTCTTCTTAACAAACTCTCCATTAACCTTCTCATAAACACTACCATCTTGCTTATAGTAAACGGTACCTTGTCCTTTCTTCACAACCTCAAAATACATCTCCCGAGTCTGATCACCGTTCTCATCAAGTAATCCCCATGCTTCTTGAAATACCTCATTATTCAGAAAATCTTGAACAGTTCCGCCCGATGTAATGGTATCCCAGACAGCAGTTTCAACATTCGATCTGAAATTGACATCCGCCATAATGAGTGCTGGAAATTTTTTAATCTGCATGTTTTCAAAGTTTTTAACTACCTGATTCTGGTCGATATTACTACCCATTTTCTGGTTCATGATATTGTTGATTGCCGAAATCATTATGGTATCGGTTCTTAAACTTGCAAGTGAGCTGTATGTGTTTGATGCCATTATCTTGGTTTTGAGAGTATTAATAAGTTTGGCTTTTGAACTCTGTATGAAATTTCTTATTTGAGCCCTTCCATTGATTCGTTGCGATGAAGTTTGACTTGTATGACTAGTCATTGCTTCAACGGTGCTTGGTAATTGAGGTTTCGCATCCGAATCTCCATAAATTTTATCGACAGAAATCACGGATTCAAATGCACCGCTAAGGGCCTCTCCTAACATATCGCTAAGACCGCTGGATACCCCGAAATACTGAGCTGTACTGGAAATCGCATTTTCTAATGCAATTTCTTGAACCATCTCGTAGGAAAGATCCAAAGTCCATTTTCCAAACTTATTATAATAATTACCGAGATATTGACTTGGATTTGCAAGAAGGCTCCCGATATTACCAAAATTAGATTTAGATGGTTCGATGATACCCCCGCCGATAATTTCCAACCGTCTATATCTTTTTTCGGAGATCCTGAGTTAAAAGACCATATTATCGAACCTGATGAGATTGTGATCAAAGACCAGATAATCAAGATTAAATTTTCCTATCCCCTTAAACGTCCTACCGTCAGAGAATATGTTACTGTGGGAGGATTTTCCAGAGTATTATTAGCCCAATGCATATATGAAGGCTACGCTACCATCTACGATGAAGAAGAACAAGCGGTTGGTAATCCCGGTCACTATGAAAATCTCTACAATAGAAAAACGAGTGACGGGCCGTATGGGATTTGGGGTCATGATATGGGAGATATTAGTGTGATTTACGCTGGATATAGCCCCGAAGAGAAATTATGCTGGTTACGCACTGAATCATAACTTTTTTTTTCTCGATAGTTAGAAATTGAAATAATATAGTTCCTTAAATTAATCTAAAAAGAAAAAAGACATGGCTTCAAAGAGTGAATCTAAACCTTCCACCATAACTTACCAGCTAAAACAGCCCGAACGTTGTAGTGTTTGCAGGGATATGCAAATTTTGGTGAATTATATGGGATTTGAAATCTGCCCCTTTTGTGCTGCTGGGGAGAAGGAAGAAACTGAAGAAGAAGAGGAAAAGCCTATGGAATTATATTAATTTTTATTCCATTTTTTTAGAATTCTCTAGCATATTCAATAATTTCACGTGCTGCTTTTTTGATTTTTATTAATCTTCTAGAGAAAAATCTTCTTGATCCATATTTACCCCATCAATCATCTTAACAACAACCCGTCTAACCAATTTTTTTAATTCGTCCTCATTCAGATCCCTCGGTTCTTCAATATCCATGACTTTTTTTCTCTTGTATCTTCTGTTTCTGTTGTTTCTGATTTTTGGGAGATGAAAACCCAAATATTTCAAGAATTTCATAGCCCTCTTTCATAATTGAAAGAATCGCTTTACTCGGTATTTTTTTTTTTCGCGGGTTGATTTAATGTATATTGCGTTATTCATTTTTTAAATAATTTATTGAAAAAAATACTAAGGTGAATAATTGAGCCCAATTGTTCTTTATCTTTCAAACCAATTTCGTTTAATTTAATTAATTAAGGAAATTTTTTTATTAACATCTATTCCATCTGCTTTGGAAATTTCTTCAGAGTATTATTCCATTAAAATATTAAATCCACATTCTTATGAAAGCCCCACCTTCAAATTTACGTCAAAAGAAAGTTGTGTTGGTGGTTTTACATAGTCAAAATATGTTTTTTATGGATCCTTATAATATAAGAAAAAAAAGGACATTAAATGAAAATCGCAAAATTTGGTTTTAAATACTCTGAGTTTCTTTTTGGGTAGATATTTGCTAAAATTTTTTATAGGACTTTATCAAATATTTTTTTAACAAAAATACAAAAAGTGAATTAAAATGAAAAACCAAAAACAAAATCTAATAAAAAATATTATCATATTTGCTTTTATCGGGATAATTTTTACTCAATCTGGTATTTTGATCTTTAGAACTCCAGAAACCCATTCTAATAGATTTACAATCCCCCCTATTACTGCGGACGACCACGATCCAATCTGGATTGATGGTAATGATGATTTGACGACCTTTATCGCTAATGAAGGACTAAGTGGATCTGGAACTTATACATCACCATATATTATTGAAAATTATCACATTTATATTAGATACTCAAGTGGCATCGAAATTAGGAATACGGATGCTTATCTTATCATTCAGAACTGCAAGATCGAAGAAGATGATTTTAGTCATTATTAGGGAATTTTTTTAAATAATACTGTGAACGTAAATATCAACAATAATATAATGTTAAATCATCGTTCTGGGATCTATCTGAAAAATTCAAATAATAACACTCTAATTGAGAATAATGCAAGTTATAACCGTTGGAATGGGATCTATCTGAAAAATTCGAATAATAACACTCTTTCCAGAAATAATGCAAGCTATAACGATTGGTGTGGAATCTATCTGGAGCAATCGAGTAATAACACTCTTTCTGAGAATAATTCAAATGAAAATTATGGAATAGATTTGGACAATTCTAGCAATAATACAATAACTGAAAATAATTGTGATGGAATCATCCTTTCTTTTTCAAACAACAACATTTTTTTTGGGAATAATATAAGTAATTACAATTCTCTTGGATTTCTTCTCGATTCATCAAATAACAATATTCTTTCTGAAAACAATGTCAACAATGTTTACGAAGGGGTCCTACTGGAGAATTCTGATAATAATTTAATATTTTTTAATGATTTTTATGAATATAAGATCTCTCGATCTAATGAAGATGGGAATTCCACTGATAATCGATGGGATAATGGCACCACGGGGAATTTTTGGGGTAAAATTTATCTTATCAGATACCCAGATGCCGAAAATGACGGAACAATTTGGGATACCCCATATGGGATAGATGGAGAAGGTTCAGGTATAGATAATTTTCCGCTTGTAAGTCCTGTAACGACAGATGAATTGATTGAGGGTATGGAGTCAAAAATTCCGGGATTCCTGTTTGTAAATATATTATTTTTCATTTCAGTTGGGATATTTTTGCTGAGAAGAAAAGTTATTCATCAAAAAACTAAAAGATAAATTTTTTTTTCCTGATCAGAAAAATTGCAGAAACACCGCATCGGGAATTACAAAGCGAAATCTTCTTCCATATTTACGCCATCAATCATCTTAACAACAATTAAACGAATAAAAAAAAAAATTGATTCACATAAATCATCGTAGTAAAATTAGGAATTCCGACTTTTTCGAATAGGATACATTGCAATAACTTAAATATTCCTTTAATCAAACGAATAAATATAAACATAAAGTTTTGAGTGAAAAGAGTGAATAAATTTAATGGCTGAATTCGCAGGAAAAGTTGCATTGGTTGCTGGAAATCTTGGAAGATTTAAGAATGATAAGTTTAAAATGGGTTTAAGTGGAGTAATCGCACAAAAACTTATAAAAGAAGGGTGTAAAGTTTGCATTGTCGATACAGATTATGAAATCGCAAAAGCTTGTGCTGAAAAAATCGATAATGAAAACGTGAAAGCATTTGAGGCTGACTTATTCGTTGAATGTGAATCAGAAACAGAAAGATTTGTTGACAAAAAGGGCCGTAATAAAACCAGAGTTATTTGGACAAATGCTCCTGCTCATGACTTAGTACAAAATATCATTAAAGAATTCAATAAATTAGACATTCTGATAACAAATTTCGATAAATTCGAACAGGCTCGGATCGATCAGACAGATGATGACCTTTACAATTATTTACGTGATCAAAACACACTCCCCGTATTTCATTTGATAAGTGCTGTAAGGGATGTAATGTCGAATCAGAAAAAAAAAGATGGAACTTATGGTAAAATTGTTTTCATAACAAGCATTGTTGGAAAGGCAGGATTGTCATTTGCAACTATGTATTCAGCATTTAAAGGCGCTTTAGTTGGACTAACAAAATGTTTAGCTAAAGAATTCGGAACTTTTGCTAACGTAAATTCGGTAGCGATTGGACCGTTAGCAGAAAAGAAAATGCAGGGTCCAAAAGAACGTATCAAGAAAGATTACTTATTAACACAAACTGCAATTAGCGATAAACCACTTACTTTTCAGGATATCGCGCCTCTGGCAACATTTCTAGCATCCGATGATGCAGTTGCAATAAATGGTCAGGTTATGAATGTCGACGGTGGATTGTGGCTCAAATTAGAAGTTTAAAATATTAAAATCAAAGGTTGAAATAATATGTTAAGTACAGTTCAAAATAGAAAATCTACTTTAAACACAGAAGAAAGTCAAGGCGGAACAAAATTAATGCAGGGATTATTGGTTGGTCGAGTTGCATTAATAACTGGAAGTTCTCGTGGAATTGGTAAAGGTTGCGCACAAGTATTTATGGATCAAGGTGCCAAGATAGTTATAAATGGACGAGATGAGGGAGTTTGTCGAGAAACTTACCAAGATATAACTAAAAAAGGCGGGGACGCAATTATTTGCCCAGCAGATATTACCAATAAAGAAGAAGTTAATAAGATGATTTCTGATACAATCGATGCTTTTGGGCATATTGATATTGTTGTTAATAATGCCGGGACAAGTCGAGATGCATTGATACATAAGATGTCTGATAGTTTGTTTCGGTTTATATTGGATTTAAACTTGAAAGGAACTCATTACGTGACACAAGCTATCCTTCCCGAATTTAAAAAAGAAAATAGAAAGGATGAATTTAAAAAGATAATTAACTTCTCATCTGTTGCGGGAATATCAGGCAATTTGGGTCAAACAAATTACGCAATGGCTAAAAGCGGCATTATAGCTTATTCAAAAGCATGCGCACGTGAATTATGTTTAAATCGTATTAATGTTAATGTTATAGCTCCTGGATTCATAGAAACACGAATGACTAAAGCTAAAAAACCGGGAGATAAATTAGGAATGCCTCAAACGGTTAGAGATCTTGCAATTTCTTCAATCCCATTCTCTCGTGGTGGAAGAGGGGGATTACCACATCATGTAGGTAATGTTGCATTATTTTTGGCAAGTAATTTGTCTGATTGGTTAACTGGTCAAACATTTACAGTCGATGGAGGTTCTTATATCTGATTCAAAAGAATCAGTTATAATTTTTTAATATATTGAAATAATGATTATATCTTGAAAAAGAATAATAATAAAAAAAATTTAGTAAAAAAAAAAAAAAATGTGAAATATTATGGCAAACGTAGTAAAAGAAAAATCTAATGTAAAATTGGATGAAATGGTAAACACAAAGTTTTCACCTAGAGCAACCAGTTCAAGTTCTGCTCGATTAAAGATCTTGAACGAATTTAATTTGCTCTGTTTTGGAAAGAGTTGTAACGAAGAAGATCTTGCAAAATGGGAAATGCTTTGCAACGAAGACACAATATCAGCACAGTTGGATCATTTGGCTGGAAAAATGTATGCAAATGGTGTGGAATTCAAGAACGGAAAGTTTGAATTCTAATTTTTTATTTTTTCAATTTTTTTAATTAATAATTAATCATAATTCTTCTTATTTTTCAAAATATACACTAAAGTTCCGCCAATTAAGCATAAAATATCCGATATTATCCAAATTAAATAATAAGATAGAGAATTCATTCTCCAAGTAGGATTTTCCAACGGGATAAGTAAGTGCAAAGAGTTTGTTTTAACATAATCAACACCTAAAAACCATAATTGCGAAAATCTTTGTACAGTATCTACCGTCCATACCATTACTGTGATATTTGCTTCTTGATAATCTTGAAATTGTTCATTTGGTAAAGTGTGGATAGTATTCAATAAATCTGCTTCGGTATCTAAAAAATTAGCGATATCTTGAGAAGTTGATACTTTCGTCATATTTACAGTTAAATTTGATGATAAACTGGTCATAATTTTTTCATTTAATCCAGATTCAAATAGTTGATTTATGAGAATTTCATCATATTCATCATAATAAGGATGATCTGATGAAGGTCTTCCTGCATCGATATCTATAAAAAGGTTATAATCTCTGGTTAAATTCAAAACTTCGTCTAAGGTTGGAATTTTTTCTCCCCTATAATTTTCTGCTGCTTGTAAGTCTACAAATTCATCTGCAATTGTATTATAAGGATCATCATCAGAAAACCAAGAGCCTGCATCCAATTGCCGTAATTCTGAAATATTAAACATCGTAGCATCATCATCCTTTCTGTCAGGAAAAATTTCTTCGACATTAGTTGTTCTTTTCAGATTATTATCATGCATAAGGAAAAAAACCCCATCATAACTAATAGAAACATCTACTTCCCAGCCAATAGCACCCATTTCTGATGCTAATTTTCCCGCTATTAACGTATTTTCAGGTGCTAAATGTGATGCCCCTCTATGTGCCATAATTTTTGGTTTAGGTGGTATTTCTCCTTGAAAAACATTTACGGGAATAATTATGTATGGTAGGATAAATCCGAACAAAATTATTATGAAAATTCCTACTAGGGTTAAGTTATTTTTATTAAAAGCGGATTTCCAACGTTTCTGCTCTTTTACTTTTTCCCAAATTCTTATTACATGGGAAATAATTTTTTGTGAACAAACTGCTATTATAATTATCAAAAAGAAGAAAATTAATGGACTTATATATTCTAATCCTGTCCGAATTATGCCGAGTTCATCTCCACCCACTTCAATTAGTAAATACAGCATAAAATCCCATATTATCAGTAATGGAAAGAGAATTATTTTTGGAAATAATGAAATATTTCGCATTTTTTTTAAGATTTTTTGAGGTGAGTATCGAATTACCAAAAATAATCCATAACCAGTTAATAGGATTGATAGAATTAGGATTAACATTAACCATTGAAATTTTAAATTTGTGGTCTCGCTCAAAAAATTATCAATATCAGGCCATAGAGGTCGTACTAATAATGCAATTAGCGAAAAGACAGAAATATTTATAAAAAATATCCAAAAAGCCGTATACCAAAATTTATATTTCCTAGAAAAATTATCGTCAGATTTCATTAGTCATTGAAAAATCGAATTAAGTTATTGAAAAATTTTACTAAAATATTGTATATTATTTGATAAACCTTGAATATACCTTAATCAAGAGTGTGGGATGGCATTTCCACCAGCTCTTTCATCAGCATCAACCATTAGCATAGTCTCACCGAGGATACAAACGGAACGATATGTAAATTTCCATCACCGTCATAATAGCGCCCTCTGTTGAAAGTTAGTCCTTTTTCGTAATGAGAGGTAGCGAAAATTTGATATGACATCAATTGTTAGAGTTCATTCAGTTGGAATAAGTTAATTTCCTTATCAGTTCGTGTACTCATATATAAACTAGGCTCGTGGAGGAAGTCTGATAGAAATTTGACACACGTAAAGGGTCTGAGCACCACTCCTGGTTTATACAAAATGTCATGTAATTGGGTTCCGGAAGTTCCGATTTCGTGGACATGGTTATTTAACCTACTTATGTCCGAGCCATAGAAGCTGGTCTATAGCCATTTAAGAACTGCTTTTGACATCAAAACCTCAAAGAATCTTGGTGCATTTTTTTGGCTTGGAGATAAAATATTACCTAACCTTTGCTGAGTAATGTTTTATTAAATTGTTCTATAAACCTTCCTCATTATTTTTAAACCATAAATGGATTTAATAATTAATTATATAGAATTTTTAAATAAATTCTGTAAAAAAGTAAATCCGATTATAAAATTATTAAGATCTTCTAAGGAGGAGAAAAAGAGTCGTAAGGTTGATGAAAGTGTTAAATCTGAATTAGATCAGACTAAGAATAAAAAAAAAGGCATTTTACTTCTTTATAGGATTTTTGATGTCATATAGTGTCTTGATAATTTTCACTAAATTTCAAAAAGAGCAGAGAGTATCAAAAATGAAAATAATAAAACCAACACGTCGAAAACAGATAATTATTGTACTTATACTAATATTCCTAATTATTTCTTCATATTCAGCCTTAATTGCATATCGTTATGGGATATTTCGAAATGAACAAGAAGGATATCCAATTTCTGTGCGAGTATCCAATGTTAATTGGAAAATTGATAATGTTACTTCAGAATCCTTTCCTGATCAAGCCCGAATTACTTTCATTTTGGAAATGGAAATATGGGTTGGTGGCACTTCAAATGTTTCTTATACACATCCAGATGGAGCTATATTCTATCCTGGTTTTAAAAGTAGTTTCACTGGATTTACTAAGGTAATAATGGAACATAAATTATATGGGCAAAGTATAGCAGAATGTATTTATCCCCCTGGATCATCTTATTTTTCGAGAGAAATGCATGTGTGGGTTAATAGAAAAAATTTATTGGAGCTACCAAATGGATTATATGATTTCTGGTTCGGATTAGATTGGTATGATACAGCTAATATTTATCATACATATCTTAGAAAAAGTGTTTTTAATTTGAAGATTTCAAACGACCCAATGCCTGAAGATTGGGGAGATATTGATTGGAATCAGAATGGGTGGGGGTCAATCTAAAGAAAAACTCTTTTAAAATCTTTTCCGAGATTTTAGTATTGAAATAATCAGTGGCTACTTTTGTAGTATCACAAATAGAATACAAAAAATCCGAGTCTCCCAAGTAATATAAAGGAATCCATATACTTCTGAGCTTTTTCGATCATCTAAACCGACTTAAGTGTCATTATACATCCCATAATGATTATTTCTCCAAATTGGAATTAATTCAATCAATGCAAAGTTATATAATAGAAAGATTTTCAGAAGAAATAGATGCTAAGATTGTTTTAATTGAAAACAATACTGAAATTGAAATTAAAATAGAACCTATAAATCACCTAGACGCTCTTAATATAAAGATTCCTCTTGGTTCTTGGAATATTCGATCCACAAAAATATATTCTGACAACTATGATGAAAATTATCGTTTCATATTTTACGGTGCATTAATAAAATGTGATTCAAATGGGGCAGGATTATTTAAAGTCGAGTATATTACCTTGAAAAAATATAGTGGAGAAGGTAATAGGTCATTGTAATAATTCCTATTTAAAGGTTCATTGTTAAAAATAACCATTTCATTGTAAAGAATTCTGGTATGCAGGGGTATCGGGTACTAAGTAAACAAGCGTGTTGTCTGCATGAAGATAACAGATTCTTAAATTGAATTTGACTTAAATGAAAAATATTCAGATGATTTACCAAAAAAGATTAAAAGAAAAAAAATATTAAATCATTGAGCCGCCGCCACCAACTAAAAGCTGGCCGGTGATCCAATCACTTAATTCACAACTGAAGAATAACACAATTTTAGCAATATCTGAAGGCAATCCCCCTACCCCATCTCGTGAGAATGGAATTGCACCAATCGCTATATCCCGGATTGCTTGAGGAATTCCTAATTGATCGCCAGGCTTCTTTAAAGCAGTCATTCGTGTCTCTGTGAATCCAGGAGCTATAGCATTAACACAAACTCGATTCAATGAGAACTCTCGAGCACAAGATTTTGTGTAAGCAATGAGTCCACCTTTAGCAATTGCGTAATTTGCTTGTCCTACGTTTCCGCTGACCCCTGTTGTAGAAGAGAAATTCACAATTTTTTTGAATTCGTTATTTCGTTCATCTTTTAAGAATTCTGGCAGAACTGCTTGAGTACATACATGAGTTCCTTTCATATTAACATCGATTATGAAGCGTAATAAGCGGTCGTCCATTTTCTGTATCATAGCATCACGAGAAGTTCCAGCGTTATTTATTAAAATATCAATCTTTCCGAATGCAGCAATAGTATCTGCAACCATTTTATTAACTTGTTCTACATTTGTTACATCTGCGGGGCATGCTATTGCTTCACCGCCCATTGCCTTAATTTCTTCAACGGTTTCAGCACATGGATTAGGATCTATATCATTAATTGCCACTTTACATCCTTGCTCAACGAACAATTTTGCAATACCTTTTCCAATTCCTCTTCCGCTTCCAGTGATAATTGCAACTTTTCCTTTCAATAATTCTTTCATTTTCATCTCTCCTCCTATTGCTCCAATTTCAGCCAAAGGCCTCCATCTACGGAAATAATTTGTCCATTAATGCCTATTGCGTCATCGGAAGCTAACAATAAAACCATTGGTGTGACTTTTTCAAATGTCATTGGCTGATTACTTAAATCAGATGATGTTGTTAAATATGCACCCTTAACTCGATCTTTAGGGCCTTGCATTTTTCGTTCAGATAATGGCCCCATGGCTACTGCGTTAACATTTGCGAAACGACCAAATTCACGTGCCAGGCTTTTTGTTAATCCTATCATGGATCCTTTGAATGCTGCCCAAATTGCTGCTGCACCCATACCCGCTTTCCCCATCATGCTTGTCAAGATGACTATTTTTGCATATGTTCCTTGAGTTTTCCTTTGAGTTGATAACTGATCACGAACAGCGCTCAGTAGGTGAAATGTTGGCCAAACAGTTTGGTCTCGTAGATAATCGAATAATTCAATATCGGTTTGATCTACTCTTTTCTGTTCAAATTTATCGAAATTGGTAATCAGAACGTCCAATTTACCGAATTCCTGAACAATATCAGTTATCATTTTTAATGCTGGAAAGTTCTTCCAGATTACTCTAGTTTTATTTCGACCACGATCGTCAACAAATGCTTCTGTTTCGTAGGTACGATCTGTAAAGAAGTCACATTCATAAGCTTTTACATTTCCACCGATTATTTCAGCACATGCTTTTGTAATATTAAATTCTGTATCAACAATGCAAACCGTTCCGCCCTGTTCGACAATCTTCTTGGCAATTACACCACCCAATCCGATCTTAAACGCATCTTTTTTAAATTTGCCCAGATTTCCACCAACTAAGCAAATTTTTCCGTCAAATTTTCCCATAATCATCCACTTAAATATTCTGTAATAAATTTCAGTAATAAATTCTGAAATTTCGATTTCTTATTTCAACTTAGGGTTAACTTTATAAAAAGATATTTTGAGAATTTTAACTGAAAATTGGAAATTGAGGAAATGGGAAATATTTTAAAAATCGGGAAATAAATAGATAAAAAAGTATCTTGAATATAGAGTAGGAATTTACTGAAGTTCGTATTCCAATTTATTACCGCAAAATTCACAATAAACCGATTCTGTATCGTATAGAATCCGCATCATTTCCTTTGTAAATGTGCCCCCGCAATTTGGGCAATGGAGTAATTGTGAATATTTGTTAACTTCATTTCTTGAACTTTGTTGAGCAACCATACTTGTAGCTACGGGGCTTTCTATTATTGGTTTAGTTGTTAGATTCGAATGTGTTGGAGGTGCTGGACGCGGTGCTGGACGCGGTGGAGGTGGGCGAGTATATCTACGAGAAGGTTTGCTAAGTCTTCTTGGATGATCATATTTGTAATGATAAGGTCTGTGATGTTTTCTCGGAACAATCAGAGATCTAATAAATTTAACAAGAATTTTGATTATCTCAAAGACAAGTTGAAAAACTGCTTTCACAATATAATAAACCAAAGAAAATATACCTACAGTCAAGGCAATAATCCCAACTAAAACAAGAATTTGATATATCACTGGAAGCGTATAAAGCCATTCACGGGATGCAAATAGAAAATCCCAAAATCCCGAATACTGATACCCGAATATGTAAACATCCATAAGTTTTCACGAAATTTTTTTTCTAATTATCATAAGTGAATGACTATATATCAAAAATCCAGAGTCCATTTTTTATCATTGTATTTTTTTAAAAGTAAAATATAAGATAAATTATGAATAAAATTTTAGAAGGAAAAACTGCTTTAATAACGGGTTCTAGTCAAGGCATAGGAAAAGCACTGGCAATAGGATTTGCAAAACTAGGCGCAAATGTTATTATTACTGGCCGAAATCAAGAAAATATGGAAAAGACACTCCAACAAGTTGAACAGCAAGGAGTAAAAGGAATTATTATTCCTGGAAATGTCCAAAATTATGACGAAGTGCAGAATATTATAGCTAAGGGCAAGGATAAATTCGCTCATATCGATATTCTGATCAATAATGCAGGATTTTCCCGTCTAAAACCGATACACAAGATGAGAGTTGAGCAATTTGAAAATATACTTAAAACCAATGTTTTAGGAGTATATAATTTCTCCCATGCAATTGTTCCTCATATGATGGAAATTGGGAGCGGGACTATTGTTAACACTGGGAGTGCGATTATTGATTCGCCAGGTCCTAGATGGAGTGCATATTCAATGTCAAAATCAGCCCTTTTAGGATTTACTGAAAGCTTAGGAATTGAATTAAAAGGAAATCAAATCAATGTTAATACAATAATGCCAGGTCCCGTTGATACTCCATTATTTCGTATGGGGATGACGGAAGATATGATTAAAACAATCGGGCCGATGGCACCGGAAGATTTAGTTCCTTATTATGCATTTTTTGCATCAGATCAAGGTAAAAAGGTGACCGGTTTGAATGTAGATATTAATATTTGCAAGTCCGTAATAGAAATGGGAAAAAATTCATGGTCTGAATTAAAAGAGATTGCAAAAGAGAAATTAAAGCCTGAATCATTTAAAAAAGCGAAAAAATACAGAAAGCTAATTAATTTCTTACTGCAATTCAATAAATAATATAAAAAAACAGATGATAATATGAAAATTGGAGTTTTTAGTGATAGTCATGACCACATGGAAAACATTCGGAAAGCGGTTGATATTTTTTTGGAGCAAAAAGTAGAAAAAGTTGTCCATTGTGGAGATATTGTTGCACCTTTCATGGTAAGGGCGATGAGCAAGTTAAAAGGTAAAAACATTGAAGTTATAGGGATTTATGGAAATAATGATGGTGAACGACTGGGATTATATAAAATCTTGGGAGATATCATGAAAATAAAAGGCGATTTTCACGAGGTTACTTGGAATGAAAAATTAATTGCCATTTATCATGGAACTGATATCAGAATACTAGATAGCGTAATCAAATCCCAAAAATACGATTTAGTTCTATGCGGACATACGCATCAAGTGAGAATTGAACAGCAAGGAAAAACTGTGGTTTTAAATCCAGGAGAGACTTGTGGATATTTGTATGGGAAGGCAACTTGTGCGGTAGTTGACTTGGCAAGCGAACCTTTTGATATAAATTCGATAAAAATTTTTGAAATTTCCAAATAGAACTATTTTTTTTTTTTTTGACATTTCTATGGTTTTTTCACTTTATTATAAATTTAACATCCCTACTTTATACTAAATTCGTTTAAATCCATAAATAGAAGACAAAATTCATACAAAAAGGTCGAAAATCCCAGATAATATGGGGAAAAGTTTTATATTTTTATAAAAGAAGTTTAAAATGACATTTTTTTCAAAAAACTTGAAAATCGAGTTATTTTATATGACACTGAATTGGTCTACTGGGGTAATTGTTGGTTTTATAGGATTTATTCCTTCCTTCTTTGCATTTATAATAACCCTTATTCAATATTTTAAAGATAGATACACTTATCTAAAATATTTTGCTGGTATGTGGTTTTTTTTATCAATATGGATACTATTCCAGGCAATTTCTGATCTACTTCTATCAATCCCTCTCCATTTTATAGTTTTTTATGCCTTAATCATTTTTTCATATTTTGTTAACCTGTCGGTTGATGCAATTTCA
>JAUWOE010000065.1 GCA_030612265.1 Promethearchaeum sp. | reverse complement strand
GTATTTAATAACACTGTTTTAGATACAGTTACACGTGGCATATTTCTTGATAAAACAAACAGCACAATTGTTGAAGAAAATGATGTTCAGAGATGTAATACTGGATTAGAAAATTGGGGGGGAGATGGTGGCGATTATAATGTCATTAAAAATAATGACTTTTCAAATAATTTTGGTTATGGGATAATTTTCGACGATTCCTGTCAACATAATCAGATTTTAAATAATATTATTGAGAATAATACTGATTATGGTGTATATTTAACTGATTTTATTTTTAATACAACTGTTTATAATAATTATATTTCAAATAATAGTGGCCCTGGCATATATATTGAACGAGATTCAAGTAATAATACAATTCATTATAATACGATACGTGAAAATCAAGATTATGCAATGCATTTAGAAAACACGCATAATAATTCTGTTACTAAAAATATTATGGAGAAGAACTATGGAGGAATAGACATGAATTTTGCCCATAACCACACAATTTATGGAAATTCAATTATTAACAATACATTTGAAGGAATTTTTGGATGGGATTCTAATTTTAATAATATCGCTGGAAATAATATATCACAAAATGAAAATGGAATTATTCTTGAGGGATCTAATAATAATGTTGTTTGGATGAACTTTATTTTTAACAATTCCGTAGTAAATGGAATGGATACAAACGGAGATAGTTTTTGGGATAATGGAACTGTAGGAAATTATTGGAGTGATTATCAAACACGTTATCCCCTAGCAGTTCCAAATGACAATATTTGGAGTTTGGAATACGAAATTAATGCAACTGATCCTCTTGAATCTTTTGTAAATGACACATTTCCACTAGTATCTGTAGAAAGCTTTTTAGAAATCGTTTCAGATGATGACTTAAAATATGTATATGGTCAAACTAATAATGAAATTTATTGGATAATAACAGAAAACATTTCTATTTTACAAAAATACTGGATATATTTAGATGATCATCTTATTCAATCAGGTTTTTGGAATTCAGGAGAGGAAATTTCAGTAAACGTAGATGGATTGCCAGTTGGAATATATGATTATAGAATAATCGCTACAGATGGAACCGCTTGGGGAGATATCGATGATATTATTAAAGTTGATGTTGGCTTATTACCAGAAAAACCGATTTTTATAACAGCAAGTCAAACGATTACACAAGAAAACATGACAGTTAATTGGGAAGAAGCTACTTATGCAGATTCTTATGATATTTATATTAATGGTACTTTTGCTGTGAATACGGATGAAACTGAAGTGGTCTTAGAATTTACAGAAGACGGATCTTATTCTATCTATTTAGTTGCTATCAATGGATATGGAGAATCTACATCTTCGGAACAGATAATAATTACAGTTGATTTAAGCTCAGATCAACCAAATTCATATATTCCTTATATTGTCGGAGGTGGATTACTAATTATTGCTGTTGGTGTTGGAATTTTCATAATTATAAAAAAGAAAAAGAAATAGAAATAGAGATTTAATGATAAATGAAATTTATTTTTTTTGTGTATTCTTTTTTTTAATCATTTTATTCGCCATTTTTGGGCCCTAAAAATATTTTAAAATCAATAAGTATATTTATTCCAAAATTAAGTGATGGATAGATGGACAAAAATGTTTCAAAAAATTAAACCTGAAGAAATAACGGACAATACTTTCCAATTAATCAATGAAGATTGGACCTTGATCGCTGCTGGTGATAGTAAAAAATTTAATATGATGACCGCTTCATGGGCGGGGATGGGAAATCTTTGGAATAAACGGGTTGTGTTTATATTTATCCGCCCCTCCCGTTATACATATGAATTTACCGAAGAATCTGAAATTTTTTCTTTAAACTTCTTTGAGGAAAAATATCGTTCTGTTCTCAATTTATGTGGAACAAAATCGGGACGTGACATTGATAAGATGAAGAAGCCAGGATTAACCCCTCTTGAAGAAAATGGTTGTGTTTATTTCGAAGAAGCGCGATTGGTTTTAGTTTGTAAAAAAATCTATTATCAAGATTTAATTCCGGCTCAATTTCTAGATCCTCACATTGATTCTCATTATCCGAATCAAGACCACCATCGCATGTATATAGGTGATATTTTATCTGTTTATAGGAAATAACTTTTTTTAGGAAACTCTTGAAATATACGAAAGAAGAGATTTTGTGTACAAGAATTTCCATAGTATGTATTTTTAGATAGATTTATTTTAATATACTCTATATACTCATATGAGTATATGGCATCTAAAAATATTTCAATTACAAAGGATATTTATTCCAAATTGAAAAGATTAAAATGGCCTAATGAGAGTTTTTCTGGAGTTATAGGCAGACTTTTAAAGAAACAGAAAAATCCTTTTGAATTCATTGGAATTTGGGAAGATTGGGATAAAGCCGACCTTTTTGAAGAAGGAATTAATAAAGCTAAAGAAATTGATAAAAACAAAACAAAGCAAATCATTGAATCGTGGGAAAATTGAGGAAACCGGGATGATTTTAGCAGATACAACTTTTATTATTGATCTATTACGGAATCGTCATAATGTTGAACAAATTAAAGAAGATTTTGAAAATAAGAATATAGCGCTTTCCTTGATATCAATAAGTGAAATTTATACTGGACTTTATTATACCAAATCGAAGTTAGGAGAAGAATCTTTCAAGAAAAAGCTAAAAGAAATCCAAAATATTATTTTAAATTTTGAAATCTTGGAAATAAATGAAGAAATAATGATTTCTGCAGGAAAAATGAGTGCAAAGCGACTCTTGAAAGGAAATCCAATTGATATGGTAGATCTAATAATTGGTGCAACAGATAAATTTTATAATATTGAATCAATCATTACCAGAAATATTAAACATTTTGAGTGCTGGGGGATTAATTTAGTAGAATATTAATATTTAATTCTTGGTTTCCAAAAGCGAATAAAAATTGAGAAGAAAAAAAAGTTTACATATCATCTTTATCCAAAAAGAAGATCGCGATATTCGAAGTAATTAACACTATTTTTTGACCTAATGCGTGTCCTTGCCCAATCAAGTCAATACTGAATGCTAAATGCAATACAAATATAATTAGATAGAATATAATTGATAAACCAGTGAGATAAACCATTGTTAAATCAAGATAAAAATCTAATGTTTTCTTTTCTTCAGGTTTTTTCGGGCGATGTTTATGCGAATAACGTAGCAATTGCAGGACACCGTTAAATATCCCAAAAGATCCAATGAAGATAATTGCACCAATACCATGTAATATTAGCAATTGCCCTTGATCCCTTGGAATTGAAATTCCTATTGCGCCAACAACAATAAATAACGCGATTATTGCCTTACCGGTATTAAAAAACAATTCATTCTTAAAGAAATAGATCATAGCAACAATAAAAGCAATACCACCGCAAATAGAAATTCCGATGGAAAAGATCATAGACGAGATTGAATTATCCAATCCAGATATACTAAAATTTCCACCTAAACTACTAATTGTGTCTTGAAAAAAGTTGTAAGATTCTGGATATTGCCACCAAGCAAGAGCGATTGTAAGAATCATCACCACAGCAATCGACCAAACTAAAAGACGTAAAATAGTTTGAATTTTCTGATCAGTCATATATACTATTTTGTTTGTAATGCATTAATACATTTTGGTGAAATATTTCATTCCAAAGGCGCTTTTCCAAATAATTTATTATAATCAATACCAAAAAGAAACTTATAAGCACGAATCAGAAATCGAAAATATTTGTTATCATAATTATTTACATTTCATCTTTAGATGAAAAAGGCGTTTTTCTTTAAATCTTTCCCCTCTTTCATTAATGTATTCGTAAGTATTTGAGTTCTTGTTTTAAATAATCTAGCTTTTTTTCTGCAGTATTTTACGCATGCTAAGCAACGAATACATTTACCATTGTCAATGTTCAATTCATTATCAATAGCGGCTGTCGGACACATATTTATGCAAACATTGCAGTGATTACAACGTTCATGTATTACTTTTGGTTTTTTAATAAATATTTGCGGAAATAATTTTTGTGGTGCTTTAGCTAGAAGCCTAATATGTCCTTCCGGTATCTCTGTATTGCATATTACTAATTGACTTACATGTTTTACCTTATTAATACTTTTTAATATAAATTGATTTAATGCTTTTAGTTTCTCGTTTGAAGGTTCATTCACAGCAATTTGTAATTTGCTACCATTATACGAATGTGCCAATACTATTGCACAAGCAGAACATACAACATTTCCTTTAGCCTCAATTATAGTCTTAGCATTAAACAGTGCTTTTCCTATGTGAATATTACCGTATCCAGCAATAAGCGAAACAGGAAGATTACTAATTAACAGCTTATTCAAATACTCTGTTACAATATCCGGCAATGTATCTGCATATATCGGAAATGCAATGATCACATAATCTATCTTCTTTGGAATCTCTATAAAGGTTTCTCGGATTTGAGGTTTCGTAATATTATAAATTTCAACATTGTAATCATCTAGAAATGTTTTGATGCTTTTTATCATTTTTAGATTTCCTCCTGTTGGAGAAAATACTATGCATGCAATATTATTCATTTTCATAAAACCTCTATAATTTTGCCATTTCGGAAAGTTCTATAAATATAAAGGGAAATTTTGCAGTGAAAGATATTTTCCGTAGAATTCTAAATTCCATATCTAATACTAGTTTTTCTATGTCAGCAAAAGAAAATCGCCAGAGTTTTCCCATCAATCCAAATCTCGAACTTAAATTCATCAATCTAGACATTAAATCATATTTTAAAGCCATTTTTTCCCCATGACAAAAATCTGCAATCAATATAGAACCATTTGGTTTTAATAATAATCTTGCTTGCAGTAAAACATCTTTAGGGGAATCTACAATATGCAAAATATTTACTAAAATGACTTTATCATACTTCTCATTTGAATCATTTAAAATACTTTTTGAAGCATCAGCAATAATAAATTTAGCATTTAATGAAGGATCTTGTAGAATTTGCAATTTCTTATTCGCAACTGCGATCATATTTGCATCAATATCAACACCTACAAATTTCTTTACTAACGGAATAACCGGAAAGCTGACTAGTCCAGATCCACACCCAAGTTCAATTACCCTATAATCATAAACTAAAGATTGGGTAAATAACGGCGTGATCGATTCATAGAGAGTTTTAAATCGCTGATCATATTTCTTTGCCATTATTTTCCACAGAAATTTTGCCACACATCTTCACCTATAATTTAATTTAAAAAAAGTAATCACATATTTTTGACCAAAAAAGGGATTAAATGAGATACAATCTCGGTTAAATTTTCTTGGAATATTAAATGGTCTGCACCTTTTATCATGTGGAATTCATTTAATGGATTGGGCAGACGTTGAAATAATGATTTCATAAAATGCACACTAAACAACCGATCGTTTTCACCATTGATAAACATGATAGGAATCGTAATTTCTTCAGGGGGGCATTTTGGAGGTTCGGTCATTTGAGTTTTTATACTTGTAAGGGTATATTTATCCGCTAAAAGAGGATCGTTTAGGAGGGCATCAAAGAGTTTATTACCATATTCACTACTCACGAGCAATTCCCGAGGTAAATATTTAAACACCGATAACTTTAATTTAGGAAATATTTTTGCAAAGAATGGAACTAACGGGATTACTAACCGTAATATGGGTCCAGTTTTAGCAATTTCTTTATGATGACCTTCGTTGAACACAGCGGCATTATGACAAATTGCCAGATCAATATCAGAATTTGAAGCTGCGGTATAGAGAGAAGTTATGCCCCCTAAACTCGAACCCATAATCGCAATCTTACCAGAAAAATTACTCTTAATATAATTGGTAATGGATTTCATTGTATCCATGAATAATTGCATTGTGAAGTGACCTCGATTTCCTGAGCTATGTCCGTGCCCTGGTAAATCAGGTAAAAACACACGAAAGCCATTTTGCATAAGAAGATATGCAAATTCTGCATAAAATCGACTGTAAACCGCAGTTCCATGGATCATAATGACATTACCTTTACAATTTTCACTTAATTCTCGCCCAAATATATCTAAATGGATTCGAAATTGTTTTGTTTCGATAAATTCTTCGTGAATTTTAGCTTCTATCAGTTTAGGATTTTCTTGTCGAATATAATTATACCAATATGAATTCTGCAAAATATGATTGATTTCCATAATTATATTGTATCATTACGGGTATAAAAGCACGCCAGTGAGATAGAAAGAACTAAGTGTTTTTTTTCACACTATTTGGAAGAAGAAAGGTTTTTACAATGAGCAACAAACCTTTTATTATGATCTTTGATCGGACCGAATGGGAACCAATAGCGAAAATCATTAAAGAATCCCAAATAACGATTCGCACCCTACTAGAAAGACATACTCAAACAACGGATCATAATGAAGAACGTCAAGAACTGGAAATGCAATGGTTTTTGAACCATTTTCGCTTTATCACGAAAAAATGGAACGTAGACATACTCTATCAATTGCATGTACATTCTTCATGCACATTCAATGAACTCCGTAGACACTTAAAAGATCTATCTTCCCGCACCTTATCAGATTGCCTAAAACAACTACAAGGGTATAAACTGATAACACGGGAATTGCAAGATACTCGCCCTCCTTCCGTCCTTTATTCACTTTCAGAAGAAGGGAAAGGATTTATTGAAATCTCATTATTATTAATCTTTTATTTAGCAGATATACAATCAAACTAAGGGAATGAGAAAATATACTTTAATTGGAGTTTTTCTTGTAAACATTATGATTTTTAATTGTCATATGTCTATCTGGATATTCTAATGCATGAAATCCGAATTTTTGGTAAAAATCATGAGCGTCTCGAGTAGATAATTGCCATCTACGCAATCCCTGTAATTCAGAAGATTTTATAACTGTTTCAATCATCCATGTTCCCAAACCTTTACCTTGGTACTCATCAATAACGAATGTGTCGGCCAAATAGGCAAAAGTTGCTCTATCGGTAATTACACGTACTAATCCAATCTGCTTTTTCTTATGATATAAACCAAAACTGAGAGAATTTTTTAAGGATCTTTCCACTACGATCGAGGGAATATTTTGAGCCCAGTATGAGTGTTTACTTAGATATCCATGAATCATATCAAGATCTAATTTATCAGGGTCAGAACTAAGCAAGAATTCCCCTTTTTGATATTCTTCTATCAAGTTATTCGGCATCCAAACTATTTATTGCCCAATCGTCTTCAATATCAAAAATTTTCACATTGCCTTTTTCTGTCAAATGAAAAACACGTTTAATTCGTGAATTGGCAATTATTCCTCTACATACATTGCAAATAAAGGTGTGTCCATATAGGTACAGTGTTGCATTCTGAGTAGAATGTCCATTTTTCCCAGCTAAAGCAATGGCATTTGATTCTGCATGTGATCCTGAAGCTCGACAGCGTTCCAATTGGGTACCACTCTGAATCCCATGTTGATCACGATAACAATTACCTATTTCAATACAATTTTTTTGGGGAGTTGGGGCACCATTATAACCTGTACTGATTATATCTTTATCCTTTACAATAACCGCTCCGACTTTCCTGCGTAAACATGAACTTCTTCTTGAAACCATAAATGCAACAAGCAAAAAATACTCATCCCATGTTGGGCGTTCCTTTTGAGATAATGGAAAATTGGAACACCATTGAAGCAATTTCGTAGGAAATTTGAAATCTTCTGGTTTTGTCATACTGATCCCTATAAATCTTTTTTCCTAAAAAAATCCAAGTAAGATTATAGATCATTAAAAAACAAACAAATAAATAAATAAATAAATCTCAAATTTCATGTTGAAGGTATTAAAGAGATAATTACACCAATTTTTATTGTTCGGGGGGGATTAAATAATTTAATTCTAAATTTATTCCATCATATTCGCTCTTTACTTGGAAATGGCTAACCAATATTCCAGTTTCTCCATACATATTTATGCGAGACCCTAAAATTCCCGTCGTTAATATAATAATTGGGATAATTGTGAACATAATAATGAATTTTAATAATTTTCTGTTTGAAAATGAAATCATTATGCCTTGAACTCCTTGAATTTTGTTTGTCAAAATAATGACAAGAAATTATTGGTAAAAGTAACTACATCATCCCAATTACGGAAATCATTGACATCATTCAAATCAAATTGCCCAGGAGTTTCCTTTTTCACAACTGATTTTAGAACGAATTTAATTGCAAAGTTTAAGTTTGAATTTTTTGAAAAATCATAAATCCCTCCAAAAGCAGCAGTAATATCCGGTGTTACTCCTAAGTCTTTGGCAAAAAAATCAACATATTCAGTACATGCTTTTAAAGATCCATCAGATGAGTGTGCTGTGCCACAACTTACAAACATTCCTAACTTCACACCTTCCTTAGTAAAATGAGCACGATTTTTAACAATGAATTTCTTCATACCTGGAGTCCATTTTCCCATCTGGATCCCTGATCCAAGAATAAAACCTGCAAAATCATTTCTAAAGAAATTTTTTGTATCAAATTTATTAGTGATATTTTGAAGCACAACATTAAAACCATTTTGGATTAGAATTTCTGCAATTTTTTCAGCAATTCCAGTAGTACCACCATGTCGGGTCCCATAAATTAATGCAATATTTTTCATTCCTAAACTCAATCAAATATTAAATTTTTCTGAATAAAATTCTTTGGTTTTATTCCATCACCCGAAAAGAATCTTTTTTGATAAAAAGTTAGACATTTAATAAGAGTCTTCACCTTGTAATTTTGATGGTAAACAAAACAATTATTGTAGACCGAAAAGGTATGATCACTATTCCAGCACCATTGCGTAAAAAATACAATCTTCACGAAGGTTCTGAATTAGTTATTTTGGATATTGATGGAAAACTTGAGATTGTGCTGATTTATGATGATTTTGCCAAAATTCAGCAGAAATTATCGTCTCGGGAAGTTATCGAGAAAAGCTATGAAGAATCGATCAAAACAGAACTTGAGTTAGAAGGTTAAACACTCTATTTTGTGAAATTTTAATCTGTATCCGAATTAAAATCGATTAAAAACTTATTGAGGTTCAAATGCAATTTCTCTATTGAACCATCGTTTACAATGATTTGATCTGCTATTGCAATCGGCCCACCTTTTTTAAGATTTTCAATTTCGGCAAAATCCCTAAGTTCTGCACCTTTAAAATCTAATCCCCTAAATTTTCTTTTAGCTAAACGTTCATATCGTAATTTTTTTGGAGTGAAGACTGTTAAGAGGATTATTGGAATGTCAATATGTTTTTTTAGAAATTTATATTCGGACCATGAATAAAGACCATCAATAATTGTTAAACCTTGGGAAAGAGCTTTTTTAATATTCGACAAATTCAGTTTTGCATATGCTTCCATTCCATGTATCTTTCTCAGTTCTTCTCTTACCATTTTTTCATTGGTTTGATTAACAGGGAGATTTCTCTTTTTTACTTCATTTAGTGTAACTCCGCCGAAATAAATTACCTGCCAATTTTTTTGTTTAAAATGATCAACAACTACACTCTTACCGCATCCGGCCATTCCAACGACTATTAGTAATTTTTTTGCTTTCTCTGAGATTTCCATTTACTTAACTCCTTAAGTATTTAATAATGTATTTAGAAGCTATATTTTCTTTTGGATGCTATCATTTTCATCCGTATTACCTACTGTCCTATTTGTAATGAAAATTGCACTTATAATGAATAGAATACCAATTATTGCACGTGGCGTGATTATTTCTTGCAATAGGATTACTCCTGCGAAAACACCGATAATCGGATTTAACAATGAAAAAAAAGCGATTTACTCCGAACTGATATTTTTATTGAATAAGAAATATCTTTTGTTTTATTCACCAAATATCACCCGAAAGGTTACAATTTCAAATGGAGCAATCTCAAAAGAATATTGATTGTTTTCAACCGATTCTAAAATTTTTTCCTTTCTTTCCAATAAATCTACAAGTTCAACTGATTTTAAATTAAAATTCGATGAAAAATCATTAAATTTAATATTAACAGCTGTTTTTTTTCCAATTGCTTCATAAACTCGTAGGATAATGTGGTTTCCATCCCATTTCCAATGTTCTGCATTTTTAATTAAAAGATATTCCTTATTTTTACTTTCTGTATAATGTTCATCTTTTTCGTCTTTTTCATCTTTTCCATCTTTTCCATCTTTTCCACCTTTTCCACCTTTTCCATTTTTTTCATTTGACTTCATCCATTCTCCAGGTTTCAAAGCCGATAGAATAACATTAGGTTCACTAATTTCAATACTTGGAAATTTGAGTATTTTAATTTCATCTTTATTTTTGATATTTTCATTGGAATCTTTAGTTGGAAAGTAAAAACATGGTAAATTATAAGCCAAAGCTTTCGCAGGAATATTTGCTTCTTTCCATGAACCTTTATGAGGGTAGAAGGCATATGAAAAATTATGTTGCATTAAATCAGTATGCGAAGGACGTTCATTTTTCGAAAAGATTTTTTCATGAGAATAGAAGAAATCACCTGGATAAGGTGGAGATCGAACTAAAGTAATTGACATACCTTTTTTATTTGCAGAAGCACCATATCGATCCTTATTTAAAATAGCCAACCCATGATTATTATCCGATACATCAACCCATTTTTGCATAGAAAACTCCCATTTAGCCGCTTCCATCTTTGTGATCGGTACGCGAGTTCTTGTTATTACTCCAAACTGAGATTCACAATTAACTTCATTGGATTTTAAATTAATCGGGAAGAAATGTTTCATTAATATTTCTTTATCTTTCAAATCAATTCGCGTATGAATATCTAACATCGGAGAATTATGGAACATTGTATAGGTTAATTTGAAAGAACTATTTAAGAAAGAATAACTCGCCTGAATTTGAGCGCAATTTTGCGAATTTTTTGAGATTTCTACCCTTTCACAATTATATTTGATAGGGCGTTGGGTGTAATTTTTACTAATATTCCATGCGGGATAGGAATTACCTTTGAAATCTTCACAGTAAATTTTTACTCGAGCGCCTTTCTTTTTATTTAAAGCATTTAAAGCAACCGTATCCAGTTGATTCAAGTTAGATATTTGTGAATCAAATGGGTATAATAGTGAATGATAGTGAGAATCAGCATCGTTTTTCCAGAAAAATTCTTTGAGATTTCCATCATTTCTTCCGAAAATTGCAATAAAATATTGATTTGAACATATTATGTTCTTATTTGATTGCTTTATTTGTATAGGGTTCTTTATATCGCTTTCTTTCAATTCTAAGAGATCAATTTCTTGCAAACTAAAAGGTGGAATGTTATTGAATCGAATATATGATGAATTAACCTGAATATCAACAGAATTCGAAACAGGAAGTGGATTATATATCATATTTTTCCCAGATTTCAAGTATGGTTCTAAAGAATTTGAAATAAAAAGCTTCATTGATTGGATAATAAACTTGTGTTCTCTCCATGTACGAATATATACTTCTGGGATAGAAGATCCCGGTAAAATGTCATGAAATTGATTGAACAACAAGTATTTCCAACATTTCCTAAATAGTTTAAATGTTTCACTATCAAAAGATCTTCTATTATTCATTAATTGGAGAGTCCAAAGCATTTCAGCGTGAATTAATAAATTTTCTGCTTCTCTATTGCCTTGTTTAACGCGCGATTGTGTAGTAAGAGTTCCACGATGGTATTCTAAATACATTTCATCATTCCAAATAACCAAATCTTCTCCCACTTCTTTCTTTAATTGATTGAAATATTCAGTAGTGGTTGTATGTTTGATTTCATAATATTTACTTAAAATTTCCATCATATCTATTTCATAATTAAGCGGACCCTTTCCACCATCACCCCACCCGTAGAAAAGACCCAATGTTCGGATATATTCTTTATCGAATAAATCATCTAGTTCATGTAAACCTTGATAATTTTGAGTAGGTAATTTAGTCCCAGCAACTTCAATTGGAGCCATTTCTTCAAAATCTTGAAAATATTTAGAATTAATTATTAAATTGTTTCTCTTGGGGTGCCTTGCCATTACTTTATACCTTCCCAAATCCATTATCGCCATCATATTGAATTTAAATTGATGGGTAAAGAGCCGTGTACCGTCCAATCCCTGCCAATAGAAATTTGCAAAAGGCCACATTGTGTAATCATTCCAAGTTATTTTTGTCGTCCAGAATGCTTCTGCACCTGATTTTACAAATATTTGAGGTATTGTATTGGGATATCCAAATACATCCAAAAGGGTTGCAATTTTAGCAATTTTTCCAAATTTTCGTAAGTAGTATAATTGTCCATATAATCTTTGCCGAATTAGAGCTTCTCCACAAGGGACATTTAAGTCTGGTTCTATCCACGAACCTCCACACAAATCTATTTTTCCTTGTTCCACTTGATAACAAATTGCATCCCAAATAGTTCGATTAGGATCTGGTGATGGTAATTTCTTGTTAAAATTTTCCATCCATTCGAAATACTGCGGAGATGTGAGTGTCATAGCGAAAAATGGATATCGTTCAATATGCTCCAGTGCCATTTTGAAGGTTTTATAGGCGCGAAAAACCGAGTCCTTTGCGGTCCATAACCAAGCTGCATCCAAATGAGAAAGTGGAATTGCATATAAATTAAAATCATTCCAGTTAAAATGATTCAATATACCAAACATTTTTGAAAAAACCTTTATTCCTGCCCTAAAAAATGATGATTTTATTAATTTCTCCCACAATTTTTGATTGAGGGGGTTGTATAGCAGTTTTTCCAAAAAAATTGTTTCTATTCCGTGATTTATTTCACGCATGAATAATAATTACTAAAGAGAAGGAAAAATTTTTTTTAATTTCTCTCTCTATAATTATATTTATGGACAAAAATGTAGAGCTTTTTTTTTCTATATGATCACTCAAAGATTAATAAAATTTTATATATTCTACATATTCTACAATTATAATGTAATAAAATGAAGATTGATTCTAATTCAGCAATAGCTGTCGACAGCATAGAAGAAGAATACCGATATATTCAACAAATTCCTTGTGAACAATGTAAATTCAAAGAAATTTTCAAGTTGAATCTACAATCTTTAATTTTTTAGGAAAACCAGCCATATGATAAATTGGATTGCCATTGCCAAAATTGTGGAGCAAAAAAAAGTTTTAAATTTGATATTTCCAATTTCTTTGGAAAGCTATTCTAATTCTCAGATTTTTCATCTTTTTCTTCTTCATCTTCTTCATTTTTCGAAGATTTCCGCAAACTAAACCTTTTTTTGACCCTACTTTTCCATGCAGACATTCTATCACCTATAACTTTCAGACCTTGCTTGAAATCATAATTGTTGGTAGCTAATTGTCTAAATCTTTCTGAAGTTATGAAAGTTATGAAAGATATTAGAAATATCATCATTGAAATGAATGCAAATAAACGATGACTAGCTAGAGGAATACCGATATCTAATCTGAAGAAGCTAATTTCATTCACAAGGGGCAAAGATGGATTAATAAGCACCGAAAGAAGAAGAAGAGAATAACCTAAAACCATACCAATTGTCATTAGAATTAGAGAGAGATCTCCAAATATTTGCTTACCTAAAGCAGAGAGAATCAATTTTTTTTGGAAAAATACTTTTCGGCCCTCTTTTTTCTTTTCAAATTGTGATGTTTTAATTCCTTGAACTTTGCTAACTTTACTTTGAATATAATTGAGTGCTGTAAAAATTAATATCGTAATTTCTGTAAAAGCATTTTTTATCGTATCTGAAGGAGATATTGATGCTGAAAGTTGATATGTTATATAAAAATTAAAGCAACCCAGAATACTAATGAAATTTGTTGTGGTATCATTAAGATCTACTGTCCATCCATAAATTAGAATGATTAATGCAACGATAATTCCCATTACACCAATTAATATTGCATTAAATGATTGGAGATTTTTATATATAATTACTATTGAGATTCCTATGGTTCCAAAAGATACAAAACGAATGATTCCACCCAAAAATATATGTTCATCCGATTTTCCTGCAACGACTATTTTTCCTGAAATGCCAGTAAAGAAATAGAATATAATAAAGAACATTGATAAAGATGATATTAAGATCCAAGAAACTAAGAAAATAATTTTCAGAACTTGAATTACTACTAAATCCGGGTCAGGATTAAAGACGAAAACAATTATTATGCTTAACCCTATTCCGATAAAAACAAATATAGTCTGAAAAATATAATTTTTCCAAACTGCAGATATCAAACCAAACACTACAATGCTCCCAGCAATCAAGAAACCTAATAAAAGAAAGTCATTTACAAGTTCTAATGTCATCCATGCAACTTCTTGAAAATATAAGAATATTGCTAAAATATTTAATCCTAAAACGGAAAAAAGCACAATACTGAAGGGTAAATATGTTTTTTCAAAAAGTAGTTTAAATCCATTTAAAAACTTATCAATAAAATATGACTTAAGAGCGCGCTCTATATATGCGGCTTTGGACATATTATATTTGTATTATTAATTCTTTTAAAATCATTTCTATTCTAGGGATCTTCTTTTTGGGATTATGAAAATGTTCCACTTTCTTATTAATATTAGGAAGTTTTTATTTTCTTATTGAAAAATTACACTCAAATGAATAATGTGCAACATTTTAAGGTATATTTTAGATAATTCTTTAAGCTGGATTTTCTTAGAATGATTTGAATAAAATAAAATTTCTCAAGGGTCTAATTATTTATGGATTTAGAAAAAGAAAAGCAAGAAAAGCAAGAAAAGCAAGAAAAAAAAGAAAAAATCCGTTTCCGACGAGTTTTTGATCGATTACCTATACCTATTGTAATTTCTGATAATGATGATCGAAATCTCTATATAAATCCAAAATTTACTGAGATTTTAGGTTATACTATTGAAGATGTTCCTGACACAGAAGCTTGGACAAAGTTAGCATATCCAGATCCAGAATATCAAAAAATTGCATTAGCAAAAAGTCCAGAAATATCATCAACTATAACCAGACCGAGAATAAATGAAGTCAAATGCAAGGATGGCACTATTCATAGTCTTCAATTTCAAGATATTTCAATAGATGATGATGAATTTATAACTATTCTTGAGGATGTTACCGAAAAGCTCAAAACTGAAGAATTGTTAATAAAAAGTCATCAAAGATACCGTAAAATTGTAGAATATTTTCCATACCCAATTGCTGTGACTACTCCAGATGGTGAATCTGTTTATGTAAATCCTGCACTTACGAAAATATTAGGATATACACTTGAAGATATTCCTGACGTTAAAACGTGGCACCAAAAAGTTTACCCAGATCCAAAATATAGGAAATCTATTATCGAAGAGTATGAATCACCAAATCATCTTAAAATCACTTCCCGTGAACGTCACATTTGTTGTAAAAATGGTGCTATCAAAGATTTTATACTCCAAGATATCACAATAGGTGATGAAAAATTTACTGTATTTCGAGATATTTCTGCTCAACGGAAAGCCGAAATTAATTTTCAAGAAATTGTAGAAAATTCTCGAGATATGATATTTAGTATTGATGCAAATGCGATCATTCAGAAGATAAATCCGGCTGTTACAGAGATCTTGGGATATTCTGAAGATGAATTAATAAACCATTCACCATACGAATTCATTCTTCCTGAGTTTCATATTATTGCAAAGTCTGAAGCTCCTGTTAAACAAGTTAGATCATATGAACCTGTTTTACAAGAGATAGATGTGCGAAAAAAGAATGGTGAAATCGTAACTATAGAATACTCCACCCAGGATATTATTCGTGATGGAAATGTTATTGGTTTTTATTCTATTTGCAGGGATATTAGCAATCGAAAAAAGATGGATGAAGAACGTTTCCGCCAACAGAAAATTGAGTCAATTGGAATACTCGCTGGAGGTTTAGCTCATGATTTTAATAATATTCTTGTTTCAATAATGGGTAATATAAATTTATTACAAATGGAAGAAGAAACATTAACAAAAGTTCAGCAAGATATGCTAACAGATTTAGAACATGCTGCAATACGAGCTAGTGATTTAACAAAACAATTACTCACTTTTTCAAAAGGTGGAATACCTATCAAAAAACCAGAATCAATCGAGGAAGTTATCAGAGATTCTGCAAATTTTATATTGCATGGTTCAAAAAGCAAGTGTATATTTAATTTTGAACCAAATTTACCGCCAGTTGATATTGATGCTGGACAAATTAATCAAGTTTTAAATAATCTACTCATTAATGCTAGTCAAGCAATGCCTGATGGTGGGTTTATTGATATAAGCGTTTTCTGTGAGGAAATCAAAAGTGACTCTGTAATACCGTTAGTACCTGGACGATATGTTAAATTGATTATAGCTGATAAAGGGGTAGGAATTCCTAAATCTAAACAGCATAAGATTTTTGAACCTTATTTTACTACAAAATTAGCAGGTACAGGACTCGGATTAACCACAAGTTACTCCATTTTAAAAAAACATAGGGGATACATTACATTCTCTTCCAAAGAAGGTGAGGGAACAAAATTTTATATTTATCTTCCTGTATCCCAAGAAAATATGCAAAAAAACCTAGAACAAAAGAAGAAAATTACTTTTTCTCATAGTCGAGTTTTTGTTCTGGATGATGATGAAAATATCCACAAACTACTTCGTCGAGCTTTTTATCAACTAGGTTTAGATATGGTGTCTTGTTATAATGGGGCTGATATACTTAAAGACTTTCAAACCGCAGAGCAATCTGGAAAAAAAATTGACATTGTTTTTATGGATCTTACAATTCCCGGAGGAATGGGTGGAAAAGATGCAGTTAAAATTCTGAGAAAGAAATTCC
>JAUWOE010000125.1 GCA_030612265.1 Promethearchaeum sp. | reverse complement strand
CCAATTATCAAAATCGTTTTCACACTGTGGACATTTATTATAAGGCATTTCGGAAGTGTATAAAAACAAACTGTCAATAGTTCCACTCGGATATTGCCATAAAATAAAAAATAATAGAATTAACAAAGCTGGACCCCATCCAATAATGAATTTCGCGAGCTTTTTCCATCCCTGTTTGAAGAAATAAATAAAATACACTGGAACAAATAAAAATACTAATTGATAACTTAAAGCAGCCATCGATATAAGTAAACCAGAAAGAAAAGGGTGTTTTCTTTCACCAAACGCGAGAACTGATAGAAATATCGGAGCATAAATAAAAACCGTAACACTTGTTGTTGCAACAGGTATTAACCAAAAGAAAATACCACCATAGTATAAAAGGCGGTTTTCACGTGGATCTTTATCTCTTTTTGAGAAATTAGCCCTATTTTGTAATTTTGAATCTCTAGAGGCAATTTTTGAGACATAATCTGCGATGAGAAAGCAATAAATATTAATCATTAAATACATCCCGATCCATAAATTATGATACCAATACGGTAATAACATTGCTGGAATTAAAAGAAAAAAAGTAACCGGACCATAATTAAAGGGCTGGCTAAACCAGTTGCTACCCCATTCTAGCATATACGTGGTGGAATATGGATTTCGCCCATCAAAGAGTTCCAGAAAGGCTTTAAAGATTATTTCTGAGGCGTCATTGTATTTATCATACTGATTAAGTATGATAAAGAGCAAAAGCATGAACAGCCGGGAGCTTAATCCAATAAAAAAATAATCTTTTCTCATCTATTAGTTCAAATGTATTAATTATCATTTTTTTATTTTTGTTAATTTTAATAGGCAAAAGTTTTTTGCTAATAATAACTTGGATTCTTTAAGAGAATCGGGAAATATCAATAAATAGGAGATTTATTAGTGAATAATCATCAAGAACCTACATCATCTGAGGAATCAGAAAATAAAGATGAAGATGAAAGTTTAAAATTCGAAACAGTGGATGGTATTTTTAAAAATAATAAAATTCAGATATCCAAATCACCTACTGCACAGTCTCTTTATGAAAAAAATTACTTTGGAACATCATTGCCCGATGGTTCATTAGAATTAGATGTTTTGGAAGCTCTTTTACTAATTGAAAGAAGTAGAATAAAAATTTTCGATGAAAACAAGAAAGAAATGACCGCAGAACAAATACTTTCAATTATTGTTGAAGAGGATCCCAGAATTTGGGTAAAATTTTTAGTATACCGAGATTTAAGACAACGTGGGTATATGGTACGCTTAGGGTATGGTGAAGGTATTGATTTTAGAGTATATCCACGCGGTTCGACAAGATCAGAAGCGATTGCAAAATATTTTATTTTTATTTTGGATGAGGGAAATTCTATTCAATTACAAAACTTAGATCAAATTACTCAACAAACTCTTCATGCACGAAAGAAATTGATTATAGTGACTATCGATAGATTAGGAGATCCTACTTATTATCATCTTGAACAAACAAAACTTCCAGAAAATTCCAAAAAGAAAGATTTTTGGTAAATTTCTTCTAATAGAGTAAATAAAAAATAAAAAAAAATAGTGGAAAATAATGCCGTATGCCTTTTTACCAGATACAAGTGTGATGTTTAATCGTAAAATAATAGATTTTATAGTTAATGGAAATTTGGACGAATATAGACCAGTCCAGGAAAATCGAATTACTAAAACGGATAAATTAACAATTATACTCTCTCGAGTTATGCTATCGGAGATAGAAAATCAAGCAAATCAAATGAAATCGCAAAAAAATGTGGGTTTAGATGTTATTCACGAATTGTACCATTTAGGAATGGAAAAAAAAATTGATATTATGATTGTTGGAGAACGCCCTAAACTTGATGAAATTCGATTAAATCCTGGTGGGGAGTTAGATGCACTTATTAGAAAAGATGCTTATGATTCCAAATCCATTTTAATAACAGCTGATGAAGTACAATCATCCATTGCTTTGGTTGAAGGAATTGATGTGTTATTTACAATAAATATACCAGAAAAAGAGGATAAATCTCATGAACTCGCTTCATTAGACATTCAAGATTATTTTGATGATACTACAATGAGTGTTCATCTTAGAGGTCATTGTCTTCCTTTAGCAAAGAAAGGAAAACCAGGGAATTGGAGTTTAGAGAAAATTAACGATAATGAAATGCCTCCATCATTGATTAATGAAATTGCAAACAAAATCATTCGCCAAGCAAAGAATGATGAAAATTCTTTCATTGAACGAAATGAATCAGGAGTAACAGTAATTCAACTGCGAAAATTTAGGATTGTTATTTGTCGACCTCCATTTTCAAACACACATGAAATAACTGCGGTTAAACCATTGGTTTCATTAACACTTGAAGACTATAATTTATCTCCGAAAATTTTTGAAAGGCTAGATGTAGCTGAAGGAATTCTAGTTGCTGGGAAACCAGGAGCAGGTAAATCGACTTTTATAGGGGCACTAGCATTATATTATCTTGAAAAGAAAAAGTTGGTTAAAACTCTTGAAAGCGTAAGAGATTTAAACGTACCAAAAGAAGTTTCTCAATATGCACCTTTAGATGGTAGTTTGGAAAAAACATCAGATATTTTATTGTTAATACGCCCTGATTTTACATTTTTTGATGAAGTCAGGACAGAATCGGATTTTAAAATATTCGGGGATATGAGACTTGCTGGAGTAGGCTTAGTTGGAGTAGTACATGCATCAAGGGCAGTGGATGCAGTTCAAAGATTTATTAGAAGAGTGGAATTAGGTGTTATTCCAAATGTAATTGATACAATAATTTTTATTGATCAAGGACAAGTTGCAGAAATTTTAAGCTTAGAAATGACTGTAAAGAAACCCACAGGATTTGCAGATCGAGATTTATCCAGACCCGTTATAGAAATCCGTGATTTTCAGTATAAAGATTTGCTTTATGAGATTTATGCTTTCGGTTCAGATGTCATTGTTGCTCCTGTTGGAAAAAGGAAATATCGAAATAAATCACCTAAAAAGGATAAACAACGCTCCTTCTCATCAAATTATGATGAATTAAATTTAGAGTCTGATGATTTTATTCAAACTACGGTATTTCGTAAAAATAAAGGGTATATGATTACAACAGATATTTCTTATAAAAACAAATATCTTAATTTTTATGTAAAAAATAATCACCTATTCTCAGCCACTATGAATAAACACGGTGAGATCTTTATAAAAAATAATAACCCGATCTATTCGAAAATAAAACATGCATTACAAAAAGGCAATCAGATCGTAGCTTCAGAAGATTGATTTTTGTTTTGCTTCTTCTCTTTTTTTGCATATAAAAATCCAGAAATTATGAAAATTACAATAATTGATAATAGTATCGTCAGGATGATAAAAACAAAAACTGCTGCTTGATCTTGAAAGAATATTATTAAAATATATGCAACTAGCGCTGAAATTAGAACTCCAGCCATTAGAATCTTTAACCATCCTTTTTTATGCCTAACTTTCTTACTATATACAATTTCATCAGTAACATTGAAATAAGCAAGAATTATAAGTATAAAAGGAATTGAATAATGAATAATAGAGTTAAATAATAGAGGAGAACCATTGTTTGACCATGCGATATAGCTGTAATAATCTATAAGAGTAATTAAAGATAAAAATCCTGCGGTGGTTGGGGTGGGTACACCAATATATCCTTCATTTTCTGTAATGTTAAAATGAGCTAAACGAATAATTGCACCCAAAATAAAAATAAATGTGGGAATAATCATAATCCAAATAGAAAAACCTTTGATTCCCATAGCAGTATTTGGAATTTGTGTATAAATAGAAAAGGTAATGATTGCTGGTGCAATGCCAAACGCAAAAAAATCACTTAGTGAATCTAATTCTTTTCCAAATTCATTTGCTTGATTTAATTTACGGGCAATATATCCATCTAATGTATCTGTTATGATTGCTATGAATATCATAGCCATTGCTAACCGATATGCGTGATATGAGGAAATTGAAAGAATAATTGCAAAAAGACCGCAAGCACTTCCAATTAAGGTTGCAATATCTTTAATTTTTATTATGGAAAGCATACCCATAATTTAATATAGAATTTATCAGACAAAAAGCTACATTTTTTTGAATTAAAAACAACCTATAATAATGAGTAATAGAGGAATAGAATATGAAAAAGCATCTACTAAAAAAATGTTGCTTTATGCCTCACCTAGATTGGGGATAGAATTTTTTATTAGCATAATAGATTTTGCCCTTCTTTTCTTGTATAAAGATGTTTATGACTTAAACGGTGTCCATGTCGGAATAGCACTCGCTTTAGGTAAAATATCAGTTGGATTTAGCCAATTTCTTATTGGGTGGGCAAGTGATCATACAAAATCTAGATGGGGAAGGCGAAAACCTTATATTATTTTAATGACGCCTATATTATGTATTACATTTATTATGTTATTATTGCCTGGGCTCTTTTTAGGTGCGAATCCCCCTCAAAATTCACTTTTTATTTGGCTCGTCGTATTTAACTGTTTATCTCAAGCATCTTATGCCGTAACAACGCCATATCATGCGTGGAATGCAGAACTTTTCCCAGTAAAACAGCGACCGAAAGTCTCCTCTTTTCAAAATATGTTTAATATAATAGGAGCAGTTATTATTACATTGTTTACAATGATAATTTTAACTGATGTTAAGGATAAAATGAAAGCAGATCCAACAGTTATTCCATCAAGTTTTCTAATATCAATATTAATTTTCGCTTTTTTGCTTATAACAATGAGTTATTTTAGCACTATTGCACTACCTGTAGAAAAAACGCCCGATTACGCTTCGAAAATGAAAGATGATTTAAGAATTATATTGAAAAATAAAAATTTTCTTTTAGTGACCGTAATGCAAGGTATTTGTTCCTTAGCAATTGCAATGATCTCATCAATACTCGCAAAATTTGCAGATAATGTAGTACAATTGGGAGGAAATACTAACATAATCCTATCCGCCATAATGGTTTTAGCAATGCTTTTTGGATTATTTTGGTTTAAACATCGAATTGAAACCAAAGGAAAGAAAAAAACGCTTATTTTCATATTTGTGTGGGGAATTATAATATTACCATTTTCTTTACTCGGATTTTTCCCATTCGCTCAAAGTATAATATATGGAATGCTTTATATCTCATTCGTGGCAATAGCTATAGGAGGATGGTATCTTTTTCCATATATTATGTATGCAGATATAGCTGATGATGACCAGAAAAAAACAGGTGAACTAAAAGCGGGAATTTATACAGGTTTTCCATCAATCGTCCTTAATATATTCCAAGCAATTTCCCTACTCTTCACAGGTTGGTTAATCGAACTTCCGCTAATAACAAATGTTCCGAACACAGAACCATTTTCGATTGGACTGTTATTAATGGGACCTATAGGTTCTTTGTTTTTAATAGTTGCACTCTGGTTTGGGAAAAAATTTGTAACCCTCGATTTTTCTTGGGAAAAGCAAAAAGATTAATTTTTAAGATGATGGTTCTTTTTTTTTCGATTTATCTTTAAGAAGTATTCACATTACTAAATTAAGTGAGAATTAAACTGAGGGACATAAAATTTAATCACAAAAATAAATGTATTTATCTTAGTTTAGGCCTAATTATCCTTTTTTCATCTGTAAGTGGATATTTGGTAAATTCTCAAATTACAACTTCTGCTTTACAATTAGTTTCATCATCTTCATCACCAAACAGTGCTCAAATTCTGCAAGATACTATTTTTATTGATGGAAATGATCCCAATCACGATTGGGATGATTATGAATTTATAACTGGATCAGGAACTTTATCAAATCCATATAAAATTGAGAATTTAGTGATTGAAATAGATGGAAATGTGAATGGTATATTCATTACAAATTCAAATGAACAACTTCTAATTAAAAACTGCACAATTCTTCATTTGAATGAGATATCTGATGATAAATTAACTTTATCAATTGGAATCTATATGCAAAACTGCACAAACATTCAAGTTAAAGATTGTTCAATAAATCGAAATTCGTATGGCATTTTATTATCTAATACAACTAAAATACTAATCGAAGATAGCGATTTTAATCATAATAAAATGGTAGGAATTTATTCAAATCACTCATCAAATAATTCTTTTTTAAAAAATAACATTTTACGAAATACTAATACTGGATTTCTATTGGAATTTTCTAATAATAACACTCTATTAAATAATAATATTTCAGAAAATTACTTTTATGGGATACACCTAAAAAATTCAGATGGTAATACTATTCGAGATAATTATATTCAAGATAATGGGAAAAGAAACGTTTTTATAGAAAATTCAGTGAACACAATTTATTCGGGAAATGTCCGAATAGAACAGTGGATTGATGGATTTATTATTGAAATGAGTGCTGTAGTGCTTGTAACTGGTTACGTCATTTTCAAACATTCAAAATATGACAAAAAATTCAAAAAAGATAAAAAAAGTAAAGAAATTTTAGATACTGAAAAAGAAAACTAGGGAAAATAATATCTAATTATATTTTACATCCCAGTTTTCTTCTGTCCCCACATTCCGAGCGAAACTGCTAACTCTTTATGATCTTTTGCATAAGTTTTTACGGGTATTCCTTTCATAGCAGCATCTATCGCTTGCCTAAATGCTTTTGCGCCCGCTGTTGGACCATCCGCATGACTGTGTATACCACCGCCGGCACCGAGCATTATATTAAAACCTAAATCACGAGTTGCATATTCGACCATTCCTGGTGTAATTCCGCCCGAGGGCATCGGCATCATCGGTTTTATGTGAGGTAAAGGATAAACACATTCCATTACATTCTGAATAAATCTTTCAGGAACGACAGGTGCTTTACCATAGGGAGCAGGTAATACAATAACATCACCACCCACTAATCGAGGCAATTTCCCCAGCGTCAATTTTGATGTTACTCCGCTCCATGCATCTTCGTACCATACTCCTGCGAAATCCATATGCATCTGTATTGGAATCTTCACACTCGGGTCTTCGGCAACTTGTTGAACTGTTGTTAATCCTTGGGGTAAATAATTAATTAACATCCCATTACCTCCGTGTTTTTGCACCACATCAATGTTTCTAAAAATTCTTGGAGTATTATCTGTAACATTCACCATATAGATAGTTTTCTCACCAGTTTCTTCTTTGGCTTTATCAAGTCCTTCCATAACTTTCGTTACTCGATCTTCTAAAGTATTGAATTTCTGGTCTGCAATCAATTCATCATCTTTAACAACGTCAACTCCTCCAAGTGCAACTTTATATGCTAATTCTCCTGCAACTTCAGCAGTATGACCTGTACATGGTTTAATCATATTATTAAGCAGTGGTCGTTTTTCAACACCAAGATATTTGCGAACACCTTCAATTCCAAATTGTGGACCAGGCATAGTGGCTAAAATATCCTTTGGAAACCACATATCCATGAGTTTTAATTTTCCACCCATACTTATATTTCCAATAAGAGCTGTAAAAAGCAAAGCAAAATTTAATTTCCCTTCTGTGTTAACAAGATTAATTTTGGGCCATGCAATTTGCATGCAATAATCTCGGTATTCAATAGTTTTCGGAAGTTCATATTCCCAATTGGGCAATTCATAACATCCAATTAATTTTGCGATATGATTTTTACGGACTTCTGCAGTTTCAGCAGGAACTCTAATCCATGTGCCGGTACTTTGTTCAACTCCGGCAAATTGTCCCATGGCTAAACCTGATTGTTTTTTACCCAATCGGACAATGAAGGTTCCTATGACGTAGTTGTCAATATCGAGAGAATCAAAAAGTCCCCATGGTTGGGTTTCTAAATCTTCAAAATTTGCTAATGGCATTT
This sequence comes from Promethearchaeum sp., assembly GCA_030612265.1. Lineage (GTDB taxonomy): Archaea > Asgardarchaeota > Lokiarchaeia > Sigyniarchaeales > Promethearchaeaceae > Promethearchaeum. Next base: position 3,187 of record JAUWOE010000125.1, on the reverse strand, counting down.
TTTTTTCACCTTAATTTTTTTCAACACATGTCTCAGGATAAAAAATGATGGTTTTAATCTAAATGTGACTCTAAGACAAAATATGTTAAATAAAACAAGAAGATTATATATATAAATAAATTTAGTGAAATTCTAAAAAATTAGGAAAGTCAAATTTAATCAAAATTCAAAGATATTGCATATTTGTCATAAACTGCTATAATCTGTTTACATTTAATTAAAAAAACGGATTCCAAAGGGAGATTTAATTTAAATTGTTTATTACTTTTGTCGGTATTTAGAAGAAGAGATTTAGAAATATATGCAAAACTCTATAGGTTTTTATCGATTCTCTAAAATTAATATAACATATTCATATAATAGAAATTTCATAATTATTAAAAGTCGAGAATAATGGCAAAAAAAATAAAATGGCGTGGTGAAAATTTAAGATTAGTTAAACGTCATTTTATAAATACTGGGGGATTTACTGTTCTTTTGATAGATGAGACAAATTATCCCCATTTAATTGTTAGTTTGAACTCAAAAAATTACATTTTAAAGGAAAACGAAATAATTGTGAAAGATTTTGGGGATAGTGAAGGTATTAAAGAAGTATTAGTCTCTGCAGGTTTTTTAACCTCTACAGGAAAATGGGTAGAGTATAGAAATGAATTATGTGAAATCTGCGAAGTAATTTAATTCTTTGCTAACATTCCTTATCAATTTCGTAAATTTGATCCAATCATGAAAATAATTGGAAAAAAAAATTTTGCACATATTTATTTATTTTTATGTTTAAAGAAGTGATTCTTTATTTAGATTTAAATTTTATACTTATTCTCCATTCTCTTTCTTCAATTCTGGACAAATTTGATTAGAAATTTAATATTCTGGAGAAAATTTATGAAAAAAGTGGAGAAAGATTTAATAACTTGTACAATATGAAAATTATTAAGGAATTAAATCACAAGAAGGTATGTATATGTCGAAAAAATTTTTTTTGATTTTCGATCATGGAACATCTGCTATGAAAACGGCTATTATTTCTACACATGGAGAAATAATGGGTTTTAATACAGATGAATATGAATTATTCCATCACGAGCAAGGATGCGCAGAACAAGATCCACGTGATTGGTGGAATTCCCTTATTAAAACAACTCAAGCATTAATTTCTCAGAAATTAGTACCTGTGGAAGATATCATAGCTATCTGTAATTCTAATCAAATGGACGGCACGATTCCAATAGATAAAGAGGGAAACATATTATATAATTGCATAACTTGGATGGATACTCGAGGTGCAACATCAATTCAAAAATTCTGTGGTGGACCTATAGCTGGATATAATCTTTTAAAGTTTCTAAAATTTCTTAAAAGCACAGGTGCAGCCCCTGGTTTGAGTGGAAAAGATATTCTCGGTCATATTTTATGGTTAAAAGAAACTCATAATGAAATTTATGAGAAAACTTGGAAATTTATGGACTGTAAAGATTATATGAATTATCGATTGACTGGGAAAATTGCTACATCCTATGATTGTGCAATTCTAACATTCCTATTAAATACTAGAGATATTAATAATATTCACTATGATGAAAAATTGCTTAAAATGGTAAATATTCCCAGAGAAAAATTTCCAGATCCTTACCCATCTACTCATATTTTAGGAACTCTTACAGAAAGTGTAGCAAAAACGTTAGGATTAACACCATCAACTAAAGTAATAATAGGTGCGGGGGATTTTAGTTCAGCAACAATCGGTTCAGGTGCAATAGAATATAATCGCGCACATATTTGCCTAGGAAGTTCATCTTGGGTTATGACTCATTCGAAAAAGCGAAAAATCGATCTTATTCATTTAATTCCATCTTTACCAGGAGCAATTCCGGGATATTATATATCTTTTGGTGAACAGGAAAGCGCAGGTATTAATTTGGCATGGATCAGGGATAATATTTTGTATCATAAAGATGAATTATTGAAAGAAGAGCAAAAATCGGATGTATATAAAATATTTGATAGTCTAGTTGAAGAAACAGAACCTGGATCAAAAAAATTAATATTTACTCCATGGCTTTGGGGAGAACGCTGTCCGATAGAGGATCATACAATTAGAGGAGGATTTCATAATCTTTCCTTAAGTATTAAACGGAAACATCTTCTAAGGGCTATTTATGAAGGCGTAGCATTTAATTCTCGATGGGTTATCGAACCTTTAGAGAAAATGGTTAAACATAGATTGGACCCAGTTGTATTAATTGGTGGTGGCGCATCTTCAGATATCTGGTGTCAAATTTACGCCGACGTTTTAAATAGAACTGTAAAACAACACGCGCATCCAAAAGAGGGTGTTTCAATTGGAGCTGCTTTAATTGCATCTGTATCTTTAGGTTTTATTAATTGGGACCAAATACCGGATCTAATTAAATATAAAAAGGAATATAAACCAAATCCTGAAAATCGTGAGATTTATGATGAATTATTCAAAGAATTCAAGATGATTTATAAAAAAAATAAAAAAATGTATCGACGATTAAATCATTTTTAATTTTAATTTAAAAAATTGGTTTTTTTATTTTTTTTTTTAATATTTTACATACTTTTCCTGAAATTCTTCATCAGTTGCCGTTAAATACATAATCCCTTCTATTATACCAAGAATTTGAGGAATTGTAGTCCAACAAAAGAGCAAATAGATCAAACCCATATTCATATCGTTTAAATAAAACTTATGAATCCCAAAACCACCCAACAAAATAGCTAATATTCCTGCGACCATGCGTTCCTTAATAGGTGCGCTAGGAGTTCTTACGATTTCGGGTTCAATTGCATTGTCTCTTGCATTAAATTCTTGGTTTCTTTCTTGATTAATTGATCTTGGAGATACCTCATATCCACAAGAAGCACAGAATTTTGCTTCTCCATCTAATTCAGTTCCACAGTTTGGGCATAAACTCATCATGAATAACCTATATTAAAAAATAAACTATGAGAATAAAAACCTATTCACATATGAAAATGAAGTAAATGAAGTAAATGAAGTGAATGAAAAAAATAAAAATAAAAAAAAAAAAAAATTGGAAATGAAAAATTAATTTTGAATTTTCGAGAAAATCCGATCGAAACGTAATAAAGCTTCATCAATAATTTCGTTTGAATCCATCATATTCATATAGAGTCGACTACCGGCAAGAGTAATTAT
>JAUWOE010000016.1 GCA_030612265.1 Promethearchaeum sp. | reverse complement strand
AGAATTTGTTGTTGAATATGGTAAGTCTCATCATATTGATTATATTGAAGCACGTATAATCAACGCGCGTGATGAGAGTTATTCAACTCGTAATGGAGAAATATTAGGAGCCGGAATCACACCAACTTCGGGAATAGGAATAAGAGTTTTAAATAATGGGAGTGTCGGATTTACATCCACTGCAAAAAATTATGGATGCCAATCCACTGCCAATTTAGATTTCGTTGGATTGGGAATAGGTTCAAAAATTTTAGCACCTAGCCCGAGTAACATGGTATATAAAACGGGTGACTACTCGCTTGACGAGATAATTGCTGAATCGAAAAAACCGACAATATATATCACTTCTAACTGGTATACGAGATTCACAAATCAATTAGAAGGAATATTTTCAACAATTCCACGGGATGGATTGTTTTTAATAGAAAATGGAGAAATAATTAAACCATTACGAAAACTTAGGCTGGCAGATAATCTTTTGAGAATAATATTAAATATAACTGCGATAGGAAAAGATATTAAACAAATTAATTGGTGGGAAGTTGAAACTCCGACCTTTATTCTAACGATAAAGGTAGCAAATTGTGATATTACGGCAGCGACTAAATAATCTGCATTTTTACCTTTTTTCTTTTTTCACTTAAAATCTCTTAAAAAAAGATATATGCAGTGATGTCAATTTACTAGTGATGTCTTCGAAGACTGTGAAAGAGCTTGATGCGATGTTTAACCCCAAATCCGTAGCAATTATCGGCGCAAGTAATAGAGAAGGCAAAATCGGGAACACAATAATTAAAAATATGCAAAATTCTAATTTTCCCGGCAAATACTACCCCATAAATCCCAAATCTGAAGAAATTTTAGGATATAAAGCATATAAATCGGTTCTTGATATCCAAGATGAAATTGATTTGGCTGTTATATGCATTCCTAGTAAATTTTGTGTAGCTGTTATCGAAGAATGCGGTAAAAAAAAAGTGAAAGCAGCTGTAATTATTACAGCAGGATTCAAAGAAGTCGGCGGAGAGGGAAGAATCCGTGAGTCAGAAATCCAAGAACTCGGAATAAAGTATAATATGCGTATTTTAGGACCGAATTGCTTAGGTCTTATTACAAACGGGAATTTTTCTTTTGCCAGTCTCACTCCTAAGAAAGGAAACATTGCAATGCTTTCACAATCAGGGGCGATGATGACAGGACTTCTAGATTGGGCCGTTAATAATGATATCGGTTTTAGTGCATTCATATCGCTAGGAAACAAAGTAGATGTAGATGAGGTTGACTTCATTGAATATTTAGCAAATGATGATAATACAAAAGTAATTGCTGCTTATATAGAATCAGTAGAAGATGGAATGAAATTCTTTAAAATAGTATCAGCAGCAGCAAAGAAAAAACCAATTATTCTCTTAAAAGCAGGTAGAAGTGCTGCTGGAGCAAAAGCAGCATCAAGTCATACGGGAGCTCTGGCCGGAAGTGATATTGGATTTGAACTAGCTTTTAAAAAAGCAGGAGTTATTAGAGCAGATACAATTTCGGACTTGTTTAACTATGCATTAACATTTTTAATTGCAACTATTCCAAAAGGGGATAAATTCGCGATTGTAACGAATGCAGGGGGGCCAGGAATTGTTACTACTGATGCCATGGATAAAGAAAAGTTAGGATTTGCTCAATTTAGTGAAGAAACAATAAATTTACTTAAAAAAAAATTACCAACTGAATCAAATTTCCGAAATCCAGTCGATATTATTGGTGATGCTCCTCCAAGCCGTTATGAAGATGCTATCGAAATTCTCTGTCAAACTCCAAATTCAGAAGTTGCAGGAATGATTATCATATTAACTCCACAATCTCAAACTAAGCCAATACTTGTAGCCAAAAAAATTGCAGCCCTGAAAAAGAAATACACTGAAAAAACCTTTATTGGGGCATTTATTGGTGGGGTTAGTGTGATAGAACCGATGAAGATTTTAACGAAATCTGGTGTTCCCACATATGCATTCCCGGAAGATTCAGTTAAGGTCTTAAAAGGACTAACATACTACAAAGAATTGTTAGAAAAACCCATAATCACTGAAAAAACAGTCAAAAAATTTAATGTTAATAAAGATAAGGTAAAGAAAATTATTGAAGATGCTAAAAAAGATAACCGAGCAGTATTATTAAGCTATGAAACATCCCAAGTTTTTGAAAGTTATGGTATCAAAGCACCGGAAAACAGATTAGTTCAAACAGCAAGGGATGCAGCGGAAAATGCTAAAGAAATGGGATTTCCATTAGTTGCAAAAATAGTTAGCCCACAAATCATTCATAAATGGGATATAGGAGGTGTTGTTCTTAATATAAAAACTCCTGCTGAAGCAAAAAATGCTTTTATCTCAATTATGACTAATGCAGAACGATTAGGCCCTCGAGATGCGCGTTTGATTGGTGTAGAATTGCAAGAGATGATTATAAAGGAAAATAAATTAAAATCAACTGAATTAATAATAGGGATGAGTAGAGATCCAAATTGGGGACCGATGTTAATGATAGGTTCGGGCGGGATTTATGCTAATTATGTGAAAGATGTTGCATTTGATTTAGCTTATCATTTTGATAGAGAAGATGCACAAAAACTATTAAATCAAACTAAAATTTCAAAAATTTTAGAAGGTGTTCGTGGAGAACCTGTAAGTGATATAGATGGCGTTTTAGATATTTTAGAACGATTATCCCAATTAGTTAACGACTTTTCGGATATCGTCGAGCTTGATATTAACCCTTGCTTGGTTTTTGAAAAGAAAGAAGGTTATTCAGCGGTCGATATTAAAATTACAATTAAAATGTAAATTTTTTTATATAAGAATCACGATGGAGAAAATGAAAGAAAATGAACAAGAGTAAACCAATATTTTTGTGTTCAACAAAAGCGGGTTCTGGAAAAACAATAATCGCAATAGGAATGTTCCTTAAATTTAAGGAAGAAGGCTTTAAACCGGGTTATTTTAAAGCTATCGGTGATGCTATGGATCTCCGACCCAAAACAAAAACTGATAAGGATGTAAATGTTATTACTGCTGTTGTTGCAAGACAATTTTCAAAAGAAGAGATATGTCCACAATTTTTCAACCCAGGCTTCTTCCTTGATGAAATTCTTCCTGAAGAAACTCCAGCGGTTATGGCTCATATTAAAGATAGCTTTGAATCTATGCAAAATAAAACGGATATAATAATTATAGAAGGAAATCATAACGTAAATCAATATTCAGCAATTAATCTTGATGATATTCGATTTGCTAAAGAATTTAATGCAAATGTCATTATCTGTTCACCCATTAAAGATGATAATGATTTAAATACAGTTGTTTCAGCTTTTAATTATCTAAAGTTAAATGATGTTAATGTCATCGGAGTAATTCTTAATGGTTTATCTGAGACTGCTTATGTGAGAATTGAGAAATATTATAAACCATTACTAAAAGATCTTGGAATCGAAGTTATCGGGGGTTTGAAAAAATCACGGCAATTAGAAAAACCAACTGTAGCAGAAATTATTGAAGCTGTTGAAGGAGATCTTATTTGTGGAAATTATATTAAGGTTAAAAATAACTTGATTGATGGTTTTGTAATCGGTGCTATGGGTGCAGAATCAGCATCGAGTTATCTTCGGCGTGGTGTGAACCAATGTGTAATTACTGGAGGAGATAGGTCAGATATAGCTCTTGTAGCTTTGGATGCGAGCACAAATTTAATTATATTTTCCGGAAATATCCACCCTGCGCGTCGAATAATTAGCGTTGCCGAAGAAAAAGGAGTTCCGTTAGTGGTAGCTCCGGCAGATACATTTACAATCTCAGAACAGCTAAAAAAAATTCATACACATATTCAACCCAATGAAATCCAATTGTGCAAGGATGAATTCGATAAATATATTGATTGGGATAAAATCCCTAAGTAGGGAATGAAATAATTCGATTTACTTTAAAATTTCAAAAATTTGGTTATTAAAGCAAATCTTAAAATTTGAATTTTGCTTTTCAATCCATTCCATACAAAATGGTGAAGATGTAATTGTTTTTTTCAAAGTTTCATCCATTGTTAAAAAAAAGTCTGCAAATCCAATAGAGAGATATAAGATGATAACATCCAATGTATCTGGATGAATATTTTTTAATTCTCTTATTATATCATGTTCCACTAATTGTGGCAAATAATCAATCTTAGTAAATCGATTTGATTTCGATAAAACTATTAAATTTGAATGGATTTCATCTAAACTGATATTGAGATCTCCCTTAATATCAAGCTTAAGTGCTTTCGCGTATAATTCAAATAACGATAAATCGGAATATAAGAGTTCACAATCTAATTGCATTAAGCGCTTTAAATCAGCCAAAACCCATTTCTTTTTTCCATTATTATAAAGATCTATTCCAATATATGGAAACAGAAATGAAGTATCCAAAAAAATGCTCATTTTTCACCAACTTTCTTCAATTTCCGAATCTAAACTTTTGATTACATGATAGGATACTTTAACATTATCCTTTTCAATCCGGTTAAGTATTTCTTCTTCGCTACTGATTTTGGTGATAAAGATTCCATTTTTCCGAACTAGTATTGATATGGGTTGATTTGCATGCAACCCCAATTTCTTTCGAACTGCCTTGGGAGTAAATATTTCGCCTTTTGATCCGATTTTTGATATATACTCCATAATTATTTTTATACTCGACATATTTATATAGCTATCGAGTATTTTCAAATTTTTTAATATTTTATTGGAAAATCGTTTGTAAAACCGAGATTGATAGATCTTCAAGTTTTTATCCTATTCTTTTTTGCTAAAAATTTTATATTAGATTTTGTAATTTGAAAACTATGGACGAAAAGGAATTCATATATGCTTTAAAATTAAGAAAAGACATTCTAGATGATTCAAATTGGACTGAAATTGAAAATAAAATTGTTGAAGAACATTTTCAAAGATTAAAAATTGATTGTGAAAAAGGAAAAGTTATTTTAGCGGGAAGAACCTTAACAAATACAACTGGTGGATTTGGAATCGTGATTTTCAAAGATATTTCATTAAAAAATGCAGAAAATTACATGAATAATGTGATCCTGCCGTTCAGAAAAATATAATGACTGCAACTCTATCTCCTTATCGTGTAGCGCTAATAAAGTCGCGCTAATAAATAAATGAAAAATATAAACCCTATGATGTTATATTTATTTAAAGAGTAAAGTGAAAAAAATTTGAGGGAAATCAATGGTTGAAGAACAAGAGAATCCTGCCTTATCCGATGACAATTCAGACGATAACACAAAATTAAAAGAAAAAGAAGAAGAAATCTCCCAATTAAAGCAGGAAATACAAAATTTACACGAAATTAGAGAACGTCTGCCAATAAAAGAAAAAAAAATTAAATTGCTTGAGAATGAAATTGAAGAAAAAATCCGCGAAATTGAAGCAGTCAGAAGTGAAATTTTGCAAACTGAAGAATTGGAAGAAAATATTAGGCAATTGCGTGAAGAAAATGTGCAATTGAATAATCAAATTATCCAAAGTTCAACCGAATACTCCATCTTACAGAATGAAAATAAATTATTTTCAAATAAAATTGACACTCTGGAATACAAGAATGATGAAAAAGATGAAAAAATTGAAGAACTGACAAAAAAATTAGAAAATTTAAACGATATAGAAGAAAAAGAAGAATATCTTAGAGAACAATTATCAGAATTTAAAGAAAATGGCCAAAAACTAAAAGAGCGAATAGCTGAATTAAATCAAACAAGTTACGAATTTATTGAAGCAAAAAAGGAGATATCTGAAGCAAATAAAGAAATTAGCGATTTAAAAACAAAAATATCTTTAAAAAATACTCGAATGCAGGAACTGGTCAGGGAATTAAAAGGAGCTAAAAACGCATATTTCGAATTAAGAAAAGAATTGGATAGTCCAGATCAAAATGAACACAGCGCGATATCAGATCTAAATAATAGTATAACAGAAAAAGAGATCTTGATTGATGAATTAAAACAGGAAATTAATGGTTATGAAGAAAAATTCCAGAATATGATATACAAGGATGAATTAGAAAGAGTACAATATGATTTGGAATCTAAAGATAATCAAATTATATTGAGAGACCAAAAATTAAATGAAAAAGAAAAAGAAATTGAATCCATCACCCAATCATTTGAAGAAGAAAAGAATAAGTTTAATGAGAAAATTGAAGATCTAATAAACCTAATTAACCAAAATGAAGATGTATTGAATGAAATTCGAGATAAGGATGAAACTATTCGTGAGCTTCAAATCCAAGAAGAGGAATTTCATGAAGCACTTCTAGATAATGTAAAATTAACGGGTGAAATAGAAGACTGGGAAAAACGATTCATAGAAGTAAGAAACCAAAAAGATGTTCTATACGATAGAATTAATGAATTAAAGGGGGAAAACAGCGGAAACATCGCAATAATTGAACGTTTAAATGGTAAGAATAATGACTTGGAAAATAAATTAGAAGGAAAAGATTTGCTAGATAATGAAGAAATTAAAAGTTTCCAACTCACAATCGATGATTTAAACTTAAAATTGCAGGAATTGACATTTTCATTTAGTGAAACTAACGGAAAATATCTCGCGACAAAAGAACAGTTAGATAAATTATCCCCAAAGTTAGTTGAACTTCAAGAAAAAAATGATAACATTAAAGCACATATGTTACAAATCGAGATTGAAGCAAGAAATGAGCGAATAAATCTATCAAAAACACTTTCAGGATATGAAAATGAAACATCTCAAATGAAAAATGACTTAGAACAAAAAGAAATAGAACTAACCCAATTTAAAAAAGGAAATCAGTTCAAAGACCAAATTAAGAATCTAAAAAATGATTTGGAAGAAGCTACAACTATGAATGATTCACTGGCTGATGATCTCTCTAAAGCAAAGATTGCTATTCTGCTTGAAAAGAAGGAATCACGTAGATTTAGCGAAGAGATTATAAATTTAAAACGTAGAATCAAAATTTTAAGACGTGATTTCATTAGAAAAAATTGATAGATAAAAATTATTTCAGTTTGTAGGTACTTTTTCTCTTTTTGCCGTCATACTTAGGGGAAGAATAGGTTTCATCAGTAAATTTATAAATTGCATCAATTTTTTTCCCGTTTGTAGGTTGGTCGACCGTAATTGTTATGATTACGGGTTTTTCTTCAGTCGCTCTTTTGGTAATATTAACATTATCACCTTTATATCGAATATCTCTTACAGTTTGGTTAAAATATGTTTCATGATTTCCATCATTACTCATCACGATAATTTTATCACCGTTCTTAAGCGTTCCATTATTTAATTCTATCTTTGCCACACCTGTTGGATGATAAGTTAATATTTTTCCCATCTCAATGTATCTAAAATGGCTCACATTAGCAGGGCTATTTAATTGTGAATCCTTTATAGTTGCTTGATTGAAATAAAAACCCGTTGTAAACCCTCTATTGTATACTTGCTTTAATTGAGTTATCCACTTTTCTTTCTTTATTTTCTGTTTGAAAACTCCATTATAATATGCATCAATTGCCTCTCGGTAAACCCTACTTACCGTTTCAACATAATGAGGATGGCGCATTCTCCCTTCAATTTTAAAACTTATTATCCCAGACTCTATTAAATTCGGAATATGATTTATCATACACAAATCTCTCGAATTAAAAATTCTTTGCCCATCATATATAAATTCATGATCATCGGATGCAATAAGTTTCCATTCTCTTCTACACGGTTGAGTGCACTTACCTCGATTTGCGGATTGGTTCTGACTACCTGAAAGAGTTTGGCTTAAATAACATCTTCCAGAAATTGAAGAACACATTGCTCCATGAATGAATACTTCGATTTGAGCGTTTGTCATTTTATTAGTGATTTCTTTTATTTGTTTTAATGAGCATTCTCTGGCAAGAATAATCCTTTCTGCCCCAATTTCTTCGTAAAATCTTGCAGATTCTGAATTGGAAACATTAGCCTGCGTGGAAACATGAAAGGGGATCCCAATTCTTTTTGCAAGTTGGATCGCAGCAATATCATGGACAATTACTGCATCAATTTCTGCGTTTTTGGCAGCTTGAATAATCTTTTCTAATTCTGCAATTTCATCTTCAAAGATAACAATATTTGTTGTTAAATAGATTTTCCGTTTTCTAAATGAAGGATTTGAAGGATTATGACACATGTTTGCTATTTTTGGTAAGGATTCGATTGGAAAATTATCTGCATTCATTCGCATGTTAAAAGCGTCTACGCCAAAGTAAACTGCATCTGCGTATAGGCCCGATGCTTTTATTGCCATGAAATTTTTAGCGGGTGCCAACAGTTCTACTTGATCTGGACTTTTTTTATTTTCTAACATGAATACAAATAATGTAAAGAAAAGGGAAATGAAAAATTTTATCTGATTATTCAAATAAAGTTAAATTGAGATTTTGTGGTGAATAAAAAATTACATTAGATTGGACATTTTTGTTTGTAAAAATCAATCCTGATTTGAAAAATACTCCTAAGATTGATTTATTATGCACATTTCACAATGGAAGAACTCAGATTGTTGCATATCAGGACATTAATCCCAATTTCATCAAGCAAATGGAAAATGTTATTATGCTTCTAATATATATCGCTTTTTTCCCTCAAAAGGATTTTAATAAAATTCGACTCGAAGCATCAGGAAATAGATTTGCAGTTCATTTTTTGGATAAAAGATTTCTTTTTGAAGATGGTTTTCTTGGGATCTTTAGTGTTAATGAATATGATAATGTAAATATTTATTCGGGACCTGGAACAGAAGAAATGATGGCAGAATATATCTTTGATTATTATCATGATCTAAGTAAAGAGGGCTCAATTCAAATTCCAGAATTTCAAAAATGGCTTGAAAGTCAGATTTTAGATTTTTATGTTGACTGGGCAGATTCTAAAAAGCAATTTCTAGCAGATTCTCAAGGGAAAAAAATTGAAATCAATAAAACACGAGAAATATTCGAAGAATGGCGGGATATACAATTAATTAATGAATACGGCCAACCTTTAACAGATTTAATCTCATTCATCAACGATAAACCATTTTTATTCTACGATGAATCAGAAGCAATTGCTCAAAATTTAGAATCTATGAGCCTTTCAGCCTTGAAGCTTTTAATCGATCAGCAAGGCGGTTGGGACATTCGATATATTAAAATGCGACAGCGAAATTTGATGGGTTTTCAATATGTTTTCTTTGAAAATTTTGAAATTCGAGGAATTAAATACTTGCTCATATTAAATAGTGCATTATATGACATAAATACGGGCGTTTGTCTACAAGTGTTCAGAGGAGATGAGATTAGCATCTTGGAAAACATATCTAACAAACTACAACAAGATGGAAATGCATTTTTTATGGATAATGGGCAATTAAAAAGCGAAAACAAAAAAAAAGTTCAGGATTTGATTTTAAAAAATTTCAGATCACCTTATTAATATGTACTTACCTATTGTTACTTAGATACTACCTCCCTTTTTTCCATTTCTACTTTTTTTCCTTTCTCTTTCTATTATCTAAGTAATTATTGCTTCAATATGTTTAGGATTATTTGGAAATTTAAAATATATAAAAGAAAAGTAAGATTAGGAAAAAATATAAAAAATTTTGAAAGAATTAATAAAAAAATGTAGGAAAGCAAAATATTCCATGCAGAAAGCGATACTACCTCCCTCCATTTGCTTTTTATGTCAACAAAACAAGCATGACTGCCCCGTTAATTCAAAGAAAGTCGGTTTGTATGCCGTTCAGTCAAAACCTTGGGGATGAGTCTTTCATTATTTTTTTGCTAACCTAATACTACATATAGAGTTCTTCCATATTTAAACTTTTATTAAAAAAAACGAAAAATTTTATTAACTTTTGGTCCAAATCGCCAAAAAACGCTTCGAGCAACATTAAAATGATTTTGTTTCACAAAATTGTTTTCCATTTACGGAGGTTTCCATTTCTTGACGTAAGTGTTGTATTTTTCTTCTATTTCAGTAAATTCAATTTTTTTACCTTCTTTTAAAGAATTGAGTGCTTCTAAAAGAATTTTAGTTTGCAGTAGTTGGAACTCTTGGTTTTTGAAATCGCCTGTGTTTAAAAACCGATGAGCCATTTCGTTCGATTTTAATGTATCCATAGAATTGATATTATGTCGGTCGAGGAAATAACCTAAGAACACAGTAGCTAAGAGAAGAAAAGGAACTATACCGATTATAATTTCAACTTCGATCATTGGATATGCAATTTTAACTAACATAACTGCATTTATTGACGCGATAAAAAGCGAGTAATAGCTTTGTCCCATTCTTAACCGGGATAATTGTTGTCCAATAAATTTTGGTGAGAATATGTTTTTAATTTTGAGTCTCATAAATTTCTAGTGCGATTTTTGTTTTTTAATTTAATTAATAGTAAGGCTAATAATTTATTTTCAAAGAATTCAATTATTGATGATGGATTTACTATTAGTAAGTATGGCGGAAATTCCAGAAAATTCTGTACTTCAAGATAAAAGTTCAGAATCCAATAAAAATTCGAATTCACCTTACGGTCCATTGAGTTTCAACGAAATCCTTGGAACATTTCGAATTAAACTAATCCACATCTATTTTCCTTTAATTATTTGCATAATCGCGGCTACATTTTTATCATGGCTAACTTATTACAAAGCTGGAGTAGAAATTAACGCAGCAATCTACCCAGATGAATCAAATGTTGGAGAGATAATCCTAAATGGGTTAATTCCTGTAGCGATTAGTACAGTTTTTATTGTAATAATTTTGTTTCTTGTTAAATGGTTTGGGCTAGTTGTTTTTAAAATAATTATGGGAACTTTGGTGTTGTTCTATTGCTGGTACGGTCTGAATTTCTTTGTTTGGGTCTTTTATATGATATTTTATGATTCCATGATTGCTATAAATGAGCAATTTTTCGTGATTCTTTTTTATGTATTGCAATATGGATCAGCTGTATTCTATTTAATAATTGGAATTTTCTTTTTTAGAAATAAATTGACCGTAAATCAGAAAAATTTGTTAGTGCTTTCCTACGGTATCTTCATCGGTGCGATCTTAGGTTTATCGCTTCCACTATGGACCATCTTTTCTCTAGCGATATGTTTTTCAATTTATGATTTGATTATAGTTTTTAAAGGACCGTTAGGTAAGATTTGGGATTTATTTCAAGAAAATCAGAAAAAAGCACTTGATGACATAAAAAATAAAGTTCAATCAGGTGAAATTTCGGAAGAGGAAGCAAATGAATTAACAAATAAATATTTCTTACATGATCCGGAACAAAATAATGAAGATGATGATGAAGATCTCTCAAAATTCATAAAAGATCTTAAAATCGAAATCGGATCTGGAGATCTTATTTTTTATTCTGCTTTGGTTGCAGTTGTGTTTATCACAACCACAAACTGGCTTATAACATTATTTGTGATTTTAGGTGTCTTATCGGGTGCAGGTATAACGATTTGTTTTCTGCTGAAGAAGAAACGTGTGCTTCCTGCGTTGCCTTTTAGTATGTTTATAGGAATAATCATGTTTTTCCTTGGGCAATTAATAGAATACTTAATAACAATTGGTGTTTTTTGAAAAGAACAAAAAAGGAGATTACAAGTCTTCTTCTCTTCTTATTAATGATTTTTATTCAGACTGAAAATATAATACAAATTCATTAGGATATAAATCGCGATTTATATGATAATCGTTTATTTTCGTTTTCTTCCCATTTAAATCAATTTGAAAAATTAAAGTTGATAATCTAAAGTAATTTTCAATATTTGGAATATTAATTTGATGTGAATTTCTCCAATCCTTGTTATAGATAAGGAGCATTTGTTGATTTTTATCAATGCTACATTTTTTTAAAAAGAGTACACCTAAATCACTGTAATCGTGATGAATGATTTCTCCATCTTCATTTAAACATCTAAACTTCTGTTTAAACTTATTGACGGTTAGAATATAATCTGAAATATCGAATCTTGGTTTTTCAAAATCCTTCGGTGATGATTTAACAACATCAATTTTATTTTTAAAACCAAATTCATATCCGAGTGGCATTATTACTCCTGCAGAGAAAAAAGATGCAAAGAAAAATTTGAATTCTTGAATATCTTCCCTACCATCAGTTTCATAAGCAACTCTAATTGAATCATGGTTTTCAGGAAAACTTATTGAAGGGGCGAATTTCCTGTATTTATTATATTGTTCAAGACACCATGGAGCAGTATAATCCCACCATTTAGAACTACTTGCAATAAAATCAAAATTTGCATCCGAAAGGGCGTCATATTGTTCTAAAGTTGCACCCAATGTTTCGGCATAAAAAAGGGCGCTTGGATTTTTATTTTTAACATATGAAATCAAATTTTTCCAAATTTTACTAGGTACTTGATAAGCCGCATCAACACGAAATCCATCTATGCCAAGAACATCATAGAAATCAAATAATTTTCTCCAGTAATCTAAAATTGAATCAACATCAGGTGAATCATAATCAATTTCAGCTAAATCACCCCAAATTTGTAATTCATTAGCATTTTCAGGATTAATTGCGTAAGGGTTCGCAATTTGCCATTTTATCTCATATTCTTCAGAAGGATATTCTTTTTCTATAGGTTTTTCATCTCTTTCAAAGAAATTAATTTTATTTCCTGAAGATTTTTCAATAATAACCCATTTTTTCTTAAACCAACTTGGATGCTCTGAAATTAAAGGAGAATCTATTGCAGTGTGATTGAAAACAATATCAATCATAAATTTAAGTCCATATGCATGGCATTTTGTAATAAATGTTTTTAGTGATCCCCAACTGATTTCATCTCTCTCATCAATTGCAAAGAGTGGATTCAATTTAAAATAATCTTTAATCGAATAGAGGGAGCCAGAAAAGCCAGTATAGTTAACAGGGTTAACGAAAACCCAGCTAAATCCCATGTTTAATATTCTTTTCAGGTGTTTATCCCAATTTTCTACGGATCCTAACAAACGGGGAAATAAATTATAAATTCTAGGTGATGTTTTGTTACTCATTTTATTAGATATAGAAATAAAGAAAAAACTTTTAATTTTTCGATTTTAAAAAATCAGTTCAATTTTAAATAATCTTTTAACGCTAAATGTAATGTGGTGACTGATAAAGTGGCGCAGTGATTATTATCCTCAGGAAATTTACCTAACGCATCTAGGACTTGCTTGTTAATTGTTAAATTCTATAAGAGTTGTTAAGACTATGGTTCCCAGAGCATCACCCAATGCATAACATCTACATCAGGAAATTGAGATTCATTAATAAGTTTAAACCCAAATCTTCTATAATAATCAATATTCTGCTTTTCTTGTGTATCTAAGAGACATTTCATGTTTTCTTTTGAAAATGTATTAAGTATAGCATGCATTAATTCTGAACCAATTCCCTTTTTTTGAAGTTCTGGGTCAACTCCCAACCATACAAGGTGGTAATGCGGTTCTTCTATGAGTTTTGTGTTAACTCTCGTCGAATGATCAAATAAAAAGTCTCCTCTTTTCAAAGATTTAACTCCCAGTTTAAGTATAGCTTTTAAAGCACCATATTTAATTAATTGCCAAGTAGACATCTCATAATAATCTGAATGCACCCAAATTGCCACCCCTTCCATCTTAGGTGATGGAGCATATGCTTCTCCATATTTAATCAAATGTCGTATTGAAAGTGCATAAAAATAATGCCATCTAGTTCGACGGATTTCTTCATTAGGTTCTATCGCAACTGCTAAAGACCAGTTTAAAAATACTCTTTCAAACAATTCTGATGCGTATTTAACATCAGATTTAGATAGTTTGTAAAATTCACTTAATTCCTTTGGCATTGAATCGCCTATATGAAAATGATAATATGAGTAGTATTTTGATATTATATAATTCTTTACACTTTAGTCAACAGACAACGTGGAAAATTTTTAGAGAATTTTATTTGATTTTAAGTAATCTTTTATCGTTAAATGTAATGTGGTGACTGATAAGGTGGCACAGTGATTACTATCTTCAGGAAATTTGCCTAATGCTTCTAAAACTTGTTTATCGGTGAGTTGAAGTGCTTCTTTTATTGTTTTTTTATCCGCCATTTTAGCAGTTTGTGATCCTGCAATGCTTGATGTTGTGCAGCCATCGGTTTCATATCTAATGTCTTGAATTATTCCATTTTCAATTTTCAATTGATATGTAATTGAATCACCACAACTTCCCCGCCAATTTTTTTGAACTGAAATTTCATTCGGAGGTAATTTTCCGTATTTATAGGGGTTCTTTCCAAGTTCAAGAGCATAAGTCGAAAAATCTTCGTATACCTTATTATCAATGACAGTTTGTAAATCTTTAACAAAATCATCAAACTCCTGAAAACTCTCATTCTTTTTTTCTTTATTTTTCATCTAAAATTCTCAAGTTAAATTAATTAAAGAAAAAATATAAGCAAAGTGATAAAATCACTTCTTAGGAACTTAAATTTTGGAATTAAAATGCATCTAACTATATACTTAATATTATTTATCAAAAAATACAAAATTCGTTATATTGCTTGCATTATCGGATTTAGTGTGGCATTAGGTGCAGTTTTTGCAACAACCAGTTATTCTGAAATGCTAAATTCATCAATGAATCGCCTATATTTTGTTAAGGATAATAGTTTTATGATTTTATCGAAAGGTACTAGCATAATTCAGATAGTACCTTATGATTCTAAAGTATCAGAAAATGTTTCAGATATATTTGATGAAATTCCGGGGTTGATTTTTGCATTCTCCTTAATATTCAAAAATTTTGGTAATGAAACACAGAGTAATTATTTTAAAACGACCATTTTAGGTATTAATTTTGACTATCTTATAGATTATTACCTCAAAGGTATTGAGTTAAAAGAGGGTACATGGCCAGAAGAAGGAAAAAATGAAACAATAATAGGTCCTGATGCAGGAGGAGGGATATTAGAAGTCAACGATTCAATAACCATATTGAATAAGGATTTTAAAATTACAGGAATTCTTGAATCAGACTCGATATTCCTGGATAAATTCATTTACGTTGAATTTGATGATATTCAAGAGCTATATAATATGGAAGGCTTCTGTTCTGTTTATTATGTTATTGGAGAGGCCGAGATTTTTAGTGATCCGGATGAATTTAATTTTATTAAGTCAGAAATTGAAAATGAATATCCATATGTAGAGGTAATTGGATCCGAATTATTAGATGAAGCTGCAGGTAATTTCTTTAAGATTTTTGATGCCCTTCAAGTAATATTGGCAATTTTTCCTTTAATAATCAGTGTTCTTTTTATTTTTATTCTTATGATGCTAAATGTAAAAGATCAAATGAGAGAATTTGGAATGCTTCAAGCTATTGGGATGTCTTCAACAAAAATAGGTTTAATAATATTTATTCAAACGCTTCTAATAACCATTTTAGGATATATACTATCTATTTTTGCAGGATTAGCTTTTTTTTCATATTCATTTTATCTTATGGATGAATATACTACAAGATCAGTAAATCCATGGAGTTATGCTCTGAATATGAATGATAAAATCCCTAGTGAAATATACTGGCAAATCTTTATTGGTTCTATTTTAATTGGGATATTAACTGCAATTTATCCATCAATAAAAGCAGCCCGAGTGAGCATTGTTAAAAGTTTTAGAAAGGAAGAATAAAATTAGAATAAGAGACAGTTGAAGGGAATGAAATTACGTTCATATGTTATCAATAACTTGACCAAAAAGAAAGGTCGAACTATATTAATAATTATAGGTATCATTCTAGCATGCAATGGGATGATTGTTGTTAATTTAATGACAGAAAAATATACCCGAATTTCAAGTTCATTCTTTACTCCATTTAGTGATTACGATCAAATTGTCGAGCGAGGGACAGATTATATTCAACTTCTTCCTATTAGTTCTTCAATAGATCAAAATAACCAGATTGAAATCGAAGAAATTTTTAATGTTTCGACAATTCCTTGTCTTTTGATTTCCAATAACTTAGATATAACTACATTTAATCCAAGTTATATGATAGGTTTAAATCTTGAAGATATGTCAATTTTATTAGATAAAATGCAATTAGATTCTGGAGTTTGGCCGGAAAATTCAAAACAAATTATTGTAGGGAACTCCTTGGCAGATGATGAGAATATAACATTTTTTGATGAGACATTTCAAATTACCGGTTCAACAGCTCCAACTTTTTCAATTTTAGATAAAATGATCTATATAGATCTGAGTATATTACAAAATTTGACTGGTCTTCCTAATCAATTATCCGTAATTTTTATCCCGAATGAAGTTGAGGAGCAAAACATCCTTATTGAAGATTTTGAAACGGAATTTCCACAATTAGATCTCCTAACAATTAAAGAAATGGATGATATCAAAGGAGGATTATCTAGCTACATTAATAACATAAGTTTTGTTTTATCCAGCTTTTCAACAATATCTGCATTAATATTTATATTTTCTATAGAAACAATAAATGTATATAGTAAAAAGAAAGATTTCGATTTGTTTGTTATTCTAGGCACTCCAAAAAAAAAAATTCTTGGATTATTACTAAGTGAATCTATTTTTTTGATTTTTTTTGGTTTAGTTTTAGGGTTACCATTGTCAATTTTTAGTTTTTCATTAATTTGGACGAAAATGTTACAATCAATGGGTAAAGGTAGATTCATAACAATTTTTATTAATGAAACCCGATGGTTAATTAATACTTTGCCTTTACAGATATTTTTTTCAACTTCACTGATTATTATTCTATGCGGATTGGTTTTTACAATCATTCCTGCGCTTCTTGCTTTAAAAAATTATAACCTTGGAGATATAAAACAGAAATATTAAAATTTAATATGTGAAACACTATGGAAAATGAAAAAAATCCCGAAAATATTATTGAAATTAAAAATCTAACCAAAAATTTCATCACGCCTTCAGAAACGTTGAATGTTTTACGAGGAATAGATTTTACTATCAAAAGAGGAGAATTTGTAAGTATTATGGGTCCCAGCGGGAGTGGGAAATCTACGTTATTAAATATAATAGGACTATTGGATTCTTTTAACGAAGGGGAATATTTTTTATCAGGTATTGATATTAAGAGTCTTTCCTTCAAGGATAAGCGTAGAATTCGATTATTTAAGCTAGGATTTATATTTCAAACATTTAATCTTATTCAAACCTTAACAGTTCAGCAAAATGTTGAACTACCTTTGGCATTAGCAAAAATTCCTCAAAGGGATCAGAATGAGAAATCTAAAAAATTATTGGAGAAATTCGGATTGAATAAAAAAGCAAAAAATTTTCCATATCAGCTTAGCATCGGTGAACAACAAAGAGTTGCAATTTCAAGAGCTCTAATAATGGCCCCAGTTTTAATTTTATTGGATGAGCCTACCGGAAATCTTGATGTTAAGAATTCTGAGAAAATTTTAGACTATTTGCAGAATTTAAGGCAATTTAATACATCTATCTTGATTGTATCACACAATCCAGCTGTTAAACGAATTACAGATAAAAATTATATTCTTGAAGAAGGGGTATTAAAACAATTGTACTAACTTTTTTTCATTATTTTCTATTTTAGGATAAAAAATGACCTAAATATTTTTAAACTGAAAAAATATACCTATTATGATTCTTATTACATAGAAGAATTTGATTTATAGTAGATGATGAATATGAAACAGAAAAAATATATAATAGCATTCTTGTTGCTTTCTAGCATGGCTTTCAGTATGCTTGTTCCTGCAAAAGGGGATGTTACATACGATTATGATAACACCTACTTCGAATATGATGTTGAAGAAGGTGATATTTTTGAATATGATCTTATATACAATTATAACTTTTCAGCTTCCAGCACATTTTATAATGAAATGGATACTTGGATTGTAGATATGGCTGCTAATGAAAGTGTTATACTTGTTGATTTTGACTTAGAAGAAATAATTGGAGATGTAGAATCCTATTTGAATCTAGATTACGCTTTACAAATCGAAATTACAGAGATGTATAGTAGATTTAGTAATGAAACAGACTATTGGGGTGATAGAGCGGATTATTATACAGATATTTTCAATGCCTCAGTCCGAGTCGATTTAAATGAAGGTGCAGGTTGGGAAACTCCTGAAGTTATTCCTATTGCTAAACTTGAAGAATTAAAGGTAATAGCAGAAAAATATCTAAATTCAACAGAATTTGCAGATTTTGAAGACGAAATCGATTATATGATTGATGAATTGGAAGATGAAGATATCCAACCAGATTGGGACAATTTTGAAATTTATCAAATACAGAGTAACACACGTTATTATGATGATGATGGAACATTATATGAAGATGATCCTAGAGAACTAGATAACGGTACAGTTGAACCAGAGAACCCATTTCCGGAATTTATAGGTCCAAACGGTTTACCATTGTTCTTCCCAACTGAAATGAATTTCGAAGAATTTTATGATTATGGAACTGACATGTTTAAGTTCGAATTATTATACCAATTAGATCAAGGTGGTTCGATTGATCCTTTTGTTAGCACAGACACACTCCAAACCATATTAGCTGATGCGGGCATTAGTGATATTTATGTTGATGAAAAATCTGTGGGAATTGTATGGAATATAGATAATGTTGATGAAGATCTGCTTGCAGATGCATATGGTGTGAATTTTACAGGTGATTTAGCTGATATTGGAATAGCTGATTATTCTGGATCATTACTATTCGCTATGGAATATGATAATGATTGGTCTTTAGAAACATTCGCAGTTTACGCTCATATTGGACTTACTTTGGATACAACAGGGATCCCAGATGCACCAGATCTTGATGATGAAGATGTCGAATTAAACTTTACTTTTACAATTGCTCGAGAAGGAGTTAGCCCACCAACTGAAGATGATATTAGAAATGGAAAGATAGGAGAAAATAGTGCATTTGAAATCCCAGGATTTCCAATTTGGCTTGTAGGATTATTTGGTATAATATCTATTGCGGCTTTGATTGTAAAGCATAGAAAATAATAATAATATGTAAAACAATCAATTTTTTTTTCTAATTTTATTTTAACATGTTTCAATGAAAATTAAAAAATTTTATTTAATTTTATATTTTTATTAAGCTAGGATTAAAACAATGAAAAAGAGAAACAAATATCTTATATATATAACTCTATTTTTAATGATTTTTCAAAGTAGCATTTTAACTCTTCATTATTTCACATCACATATAAATTATGAAAAATCTCCTCTTCCCAGTTTGGGAAGTAATTTAGACTATATTGAAATGGATTATAGCATTAATTATGAAATCGTAAAAAATGGTTATAAAAGCAAAGATACAATTCCATTAATGCTAATTGTAAATGGAACAGATTATTTATATGAAAATGGAACTATATCGTATTATGTTGGAAAAAATGTCACAGATGAAACAGTATTAGAATTATTATCTGAAGTTTTTATTGATGAACAAATAAATTTTTTCCAGAATCATAGTATTGAAGAATCTTTTCAAACATTTTTTTCATATAGGAGAGAAGCATTGAATGATAATTTATCAGAATTTTTAACAAACGCGAGTTATACAATATTTTGGTTAAACACGACAGGGAATAAAGGTGGATACCTTAAGCAATATAAAAATATTGAATTTTTAAATGTAATTGATCCGATTTTACTAGGAATTTATGAAGAAAATAAAATTATTGCGGAGAAAACCTGGTCGGACGAAAAGTCTGAAATCTCAAAAAATGTCAGAATTTTAAAAAGCTTTTATCTAAGAGCAAATTTTAACAATGAACGGATAATCAACCTTTATTTTGATAAAACATGGACCATACTTCTCAGAGGAAAAATTGAGATCTATGATTCTAATGATGATAAATACATATTAGAAATAAAATTAGTGGATTCAAATTTGGATTTAGACTTTTTACCAGATAATCCATATTGGGAAGTTAGATTAAGAAATCTTATTATTATTATCCTCCTTTCCAGCGTTGTATGCATAATAATTGTATATATGCTTATAAAAAAATCTCAAATTCATAAAAAGGAAGATATTCTTGATAAAATTTAATATAATGCGATTATTATTTAGGGTAGAAAAAAAATATGTCTGACGATAAATTAATGGTAAGGCGATTGGTTTTAGACATCTTAAAACCTTTTGATCCTGAATTGCATATAGTTGCAACAGAAATCATAAATAAATGTCAAATAAGTAAAGAAGTTAGTGTAAATTTAACTGTGAACGAGGTTGACAAACTTACTCAAACAGTTAAATTTACTATAGAAGGGAAAAATTTGGATTTTGATGAGATTCACGAAATACTAAATTCCATGAATTGTATAATTCATAGTGTTGATCAAGTAGCCGCAGGAAAGAAAATAGTTGAAAATATCAACACTCCTCAAGACTAAAAGGTTTATATTTCTGTTTTTTTTACTAATAATTTTTTTGAAACTTTTTGATATATTCTGATGACATCATAATATAAGCAAACATAGTAAGCGATTTCAAAAATGATCTGTAGTTAAATTTTTATGATTACTATGGAAAAAAATTCGTGGTTTTTAAGAAATTTTATTAAAAAATCTATGATATCTCAAATGATTTCCCATACAAGAGTGAAAAAAGAGCAAAATATTGAAAGTAATGACCTTTATAATGAAATAGAAAAGGCAATTTTACGTAAAGATGGTCAAACAGTTAGAGAACTTTCAACAGTTATGACGTCTATGTGGATTGAGAACTCCAAACTCGCGATCCAATTGATAAAATAATTTTTTTTTTTTTTATTAATTTTTAATAAAATTTTCCAAGATTGCTTTTAGTTTCGTTTCAATTTTGGATTGGTCTACGAAATAAGGCGTTTTAAATTCCGTTGCAGGATGTTTTTCTGTTATTACACCAATTGAGCGAGCTCCAATTGAGTGAGCTAATTCTATATCACTGGGGTGATCTCCAATAATGCAAATTTCTTCAGATGAGATTTTAAGTTGATTTAGTAAAAATATTGCGTGCTCAGGATCGGGCTTTATTTTATTAACCATGTCACGACCTATAATGAATGATTTTGGGAAGAATTTGATTAAATTTGCTGTTTTTAGAGATAGAATTGCATTTTTCGTTGTGTTTAAGGTAATTATTCCAGATTTAATTTTCTTATTCATGCAATATTCCAAAATATTGTTAATTCCTGGGATGCTCTTTGCGTAAAAAGAAGCCTCCCTCTCAATCATTTCGACTTTTTTATCAATTTCCTTCCTAATCTTTGTAATTTTATTATCATCATAGATTTTTTCCCTTGAAAAATAATCTGTGGCTTCTTTTATCATCTTTAAAACGTAATACTTTTGAGTCAATTGACCTTTAGGATATCCATATCTTTCAAGAATACGAATTGTTTCAGTACGAGCTTTTTTATAATCGATGTCAAAGTGAATAAGAGTACCATCTAAATCCCATAGAATTGCCGACAGTGGCATAGTATAAATAAGTTTTTAATATCGAAAAAAAGTATCTATTTTTCAAGATCATTGTTGTGTAAAGAAGAAAAATAATCTAATTTTCGAGCAAGCTCATTTGAACTAAAAGATTTTGCTAGAATGCCTAAGTCAAATTTATCAGGGTCTGGTATTTTATATTCAGAATAGCCAGTAATGAATAAAAAAAATTGAGATCATTGGTGATTTTCTTTAATTTTGTAATATAATTCAACCCCATTCAAACCTGGTAAATTAATATCTAAAATAACTAAATCTAGCTCTTGGTAATTTTCTTTAAAAATATCATATCCATCATTCCCATTTTGGTTTGAAATTACCTTAGTGTCACTATTTTTTAGATATTAATTTTTTTTATGTTAATTTTCATCAAATTCTTAATAAATCTCACAACCGATAAGTGTTTTCGAACCAATTTAAAATTTTGACTAAAAGTTATATCAGATAACATTTTACATTAAACCAATGTGGAAACGTTCGCCTTTACAATTTCTTAATAATTCAGAAAAAAATCGTCCTTTGGTTATTGCTCATCGAGGAGATAGTTCCAATGTTCCGGAGAATACAATTCCAGCTTTTGATGATGCATTTTCACTAGGTGTAGATTGCCTTGAAACTGATGTACATATAACAAAAGACGACCAATTTGTTCTTTTTCATGACGATACAGTTGATCGAACCACTGAGGGAAAAGGACTTGTTTCATCATTTACTCTTTCGGAACTAAAAAAATTAGATGCTGGTTATCGCTTTCAACCTCCAAATTTCCCTTTCAGGGCAAAAGGACTTCAAATTCAAACTCTTGATAAGATTTTACAAAAATATCCAATCAGATTTAATTTGGATATTAAGGATAAGGCCCCCAAAGTCCCTAAATTACTTGCTGAAAAGTTAAATGAGGTAAAAGTGGGGGACAGAGTGATGGTAGGTTCATTTCATCAAAGGCAAATTAAACGCTTTCGAAAATTCTCAGAAATTCCTACAAGCGCTGGACCAAAAGAGGTATTCAAATTCTGGAGGATTGCTAAAAAATGGATTCGAAAACACCAATCAATAATAATTGGTGAAAATCATCATAATAATAGAGAAAAACTTTCACATAAGAAGGTTTTTGGTAGCAAATTACCATTTTATGCTCTTCTAATTCCTGAAGGCTATTACTTTCTGCGATTTATTACTCCTGAATTAATAAAATTTGCTCATATCGAGGGAATAGATATTTCAATCCAAGTTTGGACCGTAAATAATGAAAAAGATATCCGTAGATTTTTAGAATGGGATATTGATGGAATTTTCACCGACAAACCGAAAATGATGTTAGAAATTCTTAACGCTTTGAAAAATTGAAAAAATGGGGAACATTAAACCTTACTCTATATTATGAATAAAATTCATTGTAGATAGTAATAGATGGATTGAAAAAATATGATCTTTGGATATTTAAGGAAAACCCTTTGGCGGAATAAAACTCGTACATTTTTCCTAACTGTTGGAATTATAGTTTCGATCATGCTGGTAACTGGAGTTAATATATCATCGAATGCAATGGCTCAATCATTAATTCAAGAAAGTTTAAATGAGATAAAAGTTGATTTCACAGTTATTCCACGTGATTCTGAAGCAAATGCAACAGAATTAGTGGATAAATTGAATACATTGAACGAAACTGTTGATGAGTTTGTTTTTGCATATGTAGGAGCCTATGGTTTTTCATATAATACTGTGATTAATCCAAATGGAGGAAGTATTGATTGGAGTTTTTTAAATTTAAGCAGTAGTTATCATGAATACACGAACACTTCGCATTTTTGTGGACTTGAGAAAGATTTATTCACAGAACCTCGCATTGCAGACCGTTTTAATGATGTTATAAAAAGCAATGACACCTTGAATTTTACACAAGATGGTTTGTATTTAGATTCTAGAACTGCACAAAGATATGGAGTTGTTAAAGGCCAAAATATTTCAATTGGAGTACTAAGTCGTGTATATAATTATGAAAATGAAAAAATGTATAATTTAACTGCGGAAACTAAAAATATTATGATATTGGGGATCTTTAACTTAATTAATCGTGACTCTTATATTGAGGTTTTCCAACAGGGAAGATGGGGAGGTTATATGGGTGATAAAGATATTGCTTTATTAGGAGGGTTCTCTTTCATTGAAAACCAAGGAGATTTTCTTAAAAATCAACTTGAAATTACAGCATTATCATATGGTTTAAGTTTAGACTTATGGGATTTTTCTTTTTCGAGAAACTTTGGCGTTATGATTGATCATTCTTTATTAAACGTAATGAGTATAAATGAATTAAGAACGCAAATTAATCAAATTACAACTAAGATAAAAGTTACTGGAGGTAATCTGATTAGTCATGTTGAGAGCCAAATGGATTGGAAAATCCAAGATCTTGCACTTGAAATTGCATTATATCAAGCGATTTTCTTAATAATTTCTATTCCTGTCATCATTTTAGGCTGGTTTTTGACTAAGACTAATTTTCAATTAAGTTATGAGAAAAGAAGAAGAGAGATTGCGTTATTGAAAGTGAAAGGAGGAGTCTCAACACAATTAAAATTTATGTTCTTCTTAGAAGCGGTAATTATAGGATTAAGCGGGGGAGCCCTGGGAGTATTGGGAGGAAATATTACTTCAACTTTGGTATTAAAACAGATGTTTCCCCACGTTTTAGAAGGTTTTTCATTAACCGATATATTATCGGTCATTTTATATGGAGAATTTTTAACATCATCAACTTGGATTATTGGGGTTTTGTTAGGGTTGGGAATTTCCTTAATTGCAGTTAGAAAGCCATTAAAAGAGTTTTCTAATCTTGAACCTATTGAAGGTTTGCAGAAATACCATGAAATTAGCCATGCCCAATTACCAGCTAAAAAACGGGACTGGATAGCTTTGATAATAAGTTTAGCGACAATTATTTTTACTTTAATTTCAAGTAACTTAATGAAAGATGCAGGATTGGGTTATGGATTTGCTCCATTCTTGATGTTATTAATAACAATATCAACAGTTTTACTACCGCTTGCACCCTTCTTATTAATTTATGCACTTGTAAAATTACTTTGTGGAAATATTAAGTTCTTTCAAGCAATTATCACTAAAATTAGCCAACTTTGGTCAAAACAAATAGCGGTATTTACTTCTAAAAGCATTATCCGTAATCAAGTAAGATCTTTTCGTTTAGTATTTATTGTAGGAATGGCTTTGAGTTTTGTAGTGATGGCGTCAACCATTCGGGCTACAGAAATAAACTATCAAGATCAAATGGAATCAATCACAACAGCTAATGGAATTAGAATTAACATTCGATCATCAATATTGGATCAAAATGGAACAGAACCTTTCATTAATATGTTATGGGATGAAAAAAGCGATGTTCCATTTGAAACATTCAATTATTATTATCCGCTTAAGGAATCTGGTTTTGCTGGTAGCGTGGGTGAAGATTATGAAATTTGGCTTGAAGATGGAATGAATGCAGGTCCTATAGCGTTAGGAGCAATTTCAGCAGAAAACTTCTCAGCATCATATGTGAAGATGAGAGATGATTGGTTCATAGATATGACAGCTGAAGAAGCACTGGAAAAATTAAGAACAATTCCAAATGCAACATTAATCCCTGAAACTATGGTTCAACAAGGTTATGAAGTGGGATATGTTTTTGAAAATCAAATTCAATATGCTCTATCAGATGGAACACCTAATATAACAACACTGGAAGTAGTTGGTGTTTATAAAGCATTCCCTATCGTGTCATCAGGATGGAATTGGAACCAAATTATGCTTATTGATAAGGATACAATTGAAGATGGTGTTTGTTATGAAGCCGATTTTATATTCTATCCAAAAAATGGAAATGAAACAGAAGTTACTTATGAAGTATTAAAGAATGTATTCCAAGATTTCGATTCAACATTATATGCCAGCAATCCATCAGAATATTTGAATGAGGGAAGCAGTATTGCTACATCAGTTGTTAGTTTTCTAAATTTAGAAAGTTTTTACTTACTCACAATCGTTACGTTTGGCATTGCCATTATTATGTATATTTCAATTAATGAGAAATCTCATGATATGGGATTATTAAGAGCAAGGGGCGTGGAAAAAAAAGTAATTTACAAAATCCAAATCGCGGAAGGTTTCACATTAATATTGCTCGGATGTGCATTTTCAATAGTTGGATTGCTAGGAGGTGCAACGATTGTTCTTCATTTAAACACTTTATCCTTGAATTTTGGTGCTGTTGCTATTGAACGTCATTTCACTATTCCCTGGCTAAATTTGATGGCACAACTCATAGGATCCCTAATAATTTTCATAACAAGTATAATTATAGCAGTAAGTATTGAAACCAAGAAATCGAATGTTACTAAAATCGGCGATCTACTTCGAATCGCTTAATTTTTTTTTTAATATAATGTGAAATAAAGTGAGAATGATGGAAACCAACAATAAATTGAACAATAATACATATATACCCCAAAATCAAAGTGTTGAAAGCGAGTCTCAACCTAAAATTATTATAAACGATGCTATCAAAATTTATAAACGAGGAAAGATCGAAGTTGTAGCTCTCAGAGGATTAACTTGTGATTTTAATCAAGGAGAAATCACAGTTATAATGGGGCCGTCAGGATGTGGAAAAACTACTTTGCTAAATATGATTGGGGGATTAGATCGACTTAATTCTGGAAATATTTTGATTGATGGTCGAAATATTTGTCATTTTTCCGATACCGAACTTGAAAAATATCGTAGACACAAAATCGGATTTGTTTTTCAATTCCTTAATTTAATCCCAGAATTAACCGCAGAAGAAAATATACTACTACCTCTCGAATTATCAGGAACTTTATCAAATGAGCGCAGAGAGTTCATTAAAGAACTCTTGGATATTATAGGATTAGAAGAGAGAAAAACCCATCGTCCAGATGAACTTAGCGGTGGTGAGCAGCAACGAATAAGTATAGCTGCAGCATTAGCAAATAATCCAGATATAATATTATGCGATGAACCTACTGGAGAATTAGATAGTCAATCTAAAAATATGGTGATGGGTTTACTTCACTCTGTAATAGAGAAATTTCCAGATAAAACAATAATAATAGTTTCTCACGATCCAGATCTGAAAAAAATTGCCGATAAAATGTATTATATTCGAGATGGAGCCATTTCACATCATTTCTCTAAAAAAGAATTGAAAGAATTGAAGAATTCTTCATCGGAACAAAACGATTTTAGTCTCCAAGATCCAAATCGCGCTCAAGAGGTCGCATTACTGGAATTAAGAGAACTATCGCATATAATAAATGAAAAAATCAAAAAAATTGATAAAAACCTACATGCACAATAATGAATTCTAAACCAAGTGCTTTTTTTTTTTCTTATTATACATTTTTAATGCATTTTCCATCGAGTTTAGAATCAAATTTTTTTCATTATCTTTCAAATCTTTAGCATATTCGGATATCTGCTCAATTATATAAGTTGCATCCTCACTCAATCTGTCAAGGTGAACATATTGTTCAATAACTTGAGCTGTTAAAAGTGTTGAAAAAGTTGTGCCATTTTGTTTTTTTAACATTTGAGATACATCATAAATAGGAACACCTAAACGAGTGTATTTATTGCGATATTCATGAAGTCCTTGAGATGTTAATTCTGCACAAACTAATTCTCGTAGATGGGGCGCGGCAATGAATTCAAGACCTAAACCCCCCAACCTTCTTAGAACATTAGTTGTTACTTTGATAGCATGATCTTTATTTAAATCCGTTTCTTTGATGAGCGATTCTACGATTTTCTGAGGCTCGAATTTCATTAGCTCTCCGCGAGTGTTTTCAACCGTTTTAGGTAGGAGGTCTTCAGGAGATATTATTGGTTTTTGTTTTTGTTTTTTCGGATCAAATTTTATTTTGAACACATCTTACACCCTATAGAAATTTATCCCCAGATATATAAAAATTTCAGTATTGCGAGATTATCGTAGTCCTATGCTCACGACCAAATTCGACTAAAATTTTTAAGGTTTTTTATTATTCATTGCTGAAATAATGAAGAATCGATATTTTCTCCACATGATTCACAGTAAAATTGAATTTTTTGCTTAATTAAATCTCTTAGTTTCGGTGAAAAATTAGTTCCGCAAAAAGGGCAAAAATATTGTTTTTTAAGGGCAGGAGGAGTATCCATACGACCAATGTAATTATGGGGATTAGAAATGGTTGCTTCTTCTTGTGTTGAATGTGCTGAAGGAGTGTTCATACGACCGATATATTCATCTGGTGATGCTCCCGCTAATTTTTTATAATTCTTTTTTTTCGACATAAATTCAACTCTTCAAAAGCTATAACTAAATTTAACTAAATAAATATTCTCGAGAAATTTTCCACTATTTCTTTTTTCACCAAAAATAATGATTATTAATGTTGGTTGCTTTTTGAAAGGTGATATTGCTAAAATAGACCAATCTTCAGAGATTCCAGCTGTTAGCATAGTTCCTTCATTTATTTTATGTTTTTGAAGAATTTTTTGATCACTGAAATCATAGATTTTGATCTCATTTTTTAAACTAACTGTGAGAAAAAACTTTCCATCGTTACTAAATTTTAAGAATGATATCGATGATTCAGTTTGAATTCTATTAATAATTTTCTTAGTTTCTAAATTCCAGAAGAAAATACTCTTGTCTTTTCCACCAGAGATTAAAAATGGTAAAGTGGGATGAAAATCAATTGTATAAATAATTTTTTGATGACCCTTCAACTTAGAAATCAAATTTCCTGAGGGGAAATCCCACAAATAGATGATATTTTCATCTCCTATGCATGCAAAAATCGAAATACGAGAATTTACTTTTATAACATGAATTTTTTCTTTAGGACCAGTTTTTGATCTGATAATTTTTGCTTTTTCAATTTTTATCCAATTCTTATTTCTATCTTTGATAATTTTCCAGATAATCATTTTTCGATCTTCGCCCGCTGACAATATATAGTCATTTTTAGTGCCGATATCTATTGAGAAAACCCTTGATTCATGATGATGAAGCGTAAAAATGTATTTTTCATTATAAATATCCCAAATTTTAACAGTTCCATCCTTTGACCCGGAGATTAAATAACGGTTATCTTCACAAAATTTCAAGGAAGTGATACTGGCTGAGTGTCCATGAAGAATATTTTGTTTTTGTATTACTTTTGTTCCATTATTTTCGCTTATTTTCCACAGAATTACTAGATTATCCCATGATCCACTGGCAAACCATTTATTGTCTGAACTAAATTCAAAAACTCTGATTTCGTCCTTATGTTCAATAATTTTAAGTGATTTACCGGGTGAAAAATCGAAAAAAGTATTGGAATTCATGGCTCTAGTCTGATCTATTAATTTTTTTATTAGGGACGACAAAAATCTTAAATTCTCATGATTTTGGTTAATTATATCCCTTTTTTTCACTCTTGCTTATATCTACTCTTTGATAGATGCACAAGACTTGGTGAAAGCGGAATTTAAACATTTTTTTTTTGCCAGCATAATTTATGATCAATTTTGAAAAAGATTTGAAGTTTATTTCAGAATTTAGAATAGGTTTAATTATTAAAATAGGGAAAAATTCAAGAAGGATGTTTCATTAGAATAACTGACTAAAGAAATTCTAAAATAATTTCTTCCATGAGGAAAAAACGTATGAAACACCCTAAACTAAATAAATTCTCGAATGTATTAAAAAGTTCTTATTTAAGTAGCAATACAATCACTAAACCCAACTTAATTTTGGATGAGACATTCATAAAAAGAATCATAATTAACTTAAAATTAGATGATTCTTCATATAATCAAATTCAACGAACATTTAATCAAAATTTCGATCTTACAGTGAATAAACAATTTATAGCGGATACTTTAAGAGAAGCTGGAGCCAGGGCACGGCATCTAAATGGAATATACGATGCCATGGTTAAACCGCGGATTAAAATTCTTGAAATTGATGAAATATTTCAAGGACGATCGAATGTGTTCATAGGAACTGCGGATAAAAGATCCAGATATCTTTTACAATTCAAACCACTTAAAAATAGACAAATCCCTGAATTAAAAAGGATTTTGACTCCACTTTTAGAGCATCTAGATTCGCCTGAATTAATTGTTACAGATGGTCTGAAAGCCTATAAGACTGTTATACCCGAGGTTTTCGATTCTATTCCACATTTGTTTTGTCATGTGCATGCTTTAAGAGTTATTTTAAGAGAACAAGATTTCTATAATACCGCTGCGAATAGAGCGCTCCATAAAATTGGAAAACCAAAGAAACAACTTAGTATCAATAGAAAAACGTTATATAATAAACGACGGAAACTAAAACGTTATGAATTAAATCTTTCACGACTAATTCATGTCCGGGACAATTACTATCGGGACCATGGAATTAGACACTACTCAAAAAAAATTGAATGGACACCAAAATTGCTCTACTTTAAAGAAAAGCTAAATTTTTATAGAACAATGATAAAATATATCAAGATTTCCATTAAAACTAAAAAAACGAAAATAATTAAGCTGAAAAAGCAACTTGAGTCTCTTTTCCTAGAATATCGTCAGAAGCAACAGAAGAGCCTCCAAGCTGGAAGATTAGTTGGAAGGTTCAGACGACTTTTATCATCCAATTATGAATCATTTAGTATTAAAAGAAATAATTTTGATATGGTTCTTGAAGATTCATCACATCCACTTGCCTATAAGATTAAAAAGTTCATGAAAAACAACC
>JAUWOE010000208.1 GCA_030612265.1 Promethearchaeum sp. | reverse complement strand
AATTAGGACCAGCAATTTTGGGAATACAAATCCATACCGCACTCATTCCAGCTTTATTCTATTTCTTAGGATTTTTGGCAATGTGGAGAATCTATGATTTAAAACCAAAAAAAGTTCAAGAAATAAAACTGAAATTAGTGGAGTTGGATATTTAGATTGAAAATATCCCTTTTTTTTAATGGAATTGTTTTAACCTTTGATAAAAATGATAGTGAATTTGATGCTCTAGCGATTTACCAAGATAAAATCTTGTTTGTTGGATCTGAAAACAAAGTTCGCGAAAACATTACTCATTATATACAGAAACAAGCTACCGAAACAAGTGAAGAAATTATCCTCGAAGAAATAGATTTGAAAGGAAATCTTGTGGTTCCTGGCTTTATCGATTCTCATATGCATCCTATCATTGCTATTTATTTTAAAACGCAACTTTTAGTTTCCAATGTTAAGAGTTATTTTGAATTATCAAAATTAATTACTGAAAAAGCAAAAAAAAAAGAGGAGGGGGATTGGATTTGTTGTCTAGATTTTATGGAGGAAAGATTATCTAATCCAAAAGAACAAATTTTTCCAGATAAAAGAAATTTAGATTATATTTGGTCAAAAAACCCCATAATTCTTATCAGACATGACGGTCATATTTGCTCTGTAAATTCTTTAGCCTTAGAAAAAATCGGTATTAACAAATCAAATATTTCACAATTTCAATCAAAATCTGGAGAGATTAAAACACTTGAAAATGGAGAGCCAAGCGGAATTTTTACAGAAAGAGCAACCGCAATTGCTTTAGATAATGTTCCCGTCCCAAATATGGATGATTTTAAAGAAGCATGTATAGGTTTTTCTCAAGAATTTGCTTCATATGGAATAACAACGATCGGGGGAATGCTTCAAACAGATGAAACTGGGATATCAGGAAGTATGGGTGCTATTGAAGTTCCATTGATGCAGACGTTCATTAAAGAAGGCATTCTTGAACAAGATTATGTTTTTTATTTAGATTTAAAGAAACCTAAGAAATTAACGCGATTTGCCAAATCTTTTGATCGTTTGAGTGGTAATTCTGGTAAATATAAGATTGGTGGGATTAAAATTTTTGCAGATGGGGGTTTTGGGGCTCGAACTGCATATATGTTTGAACCGTTTTCTGATAGTAAAGAAAAAGAGATTGGATTTCTCGTTATTTCTCAAGAAGACTTGTATAAACGTATAGAAGAGACTCTCGATTTAGGTTTTCAAGTTGCCTGTCACTCGATAGGTGATAAATCTAATAAAATCCTTGTCGCTCTATATAAAAAAATCAGTAAAGCTAGAGAACTAACTGAAAATTCATCAGTGTTAAATCAAATTGGAGAAAAGAAACAGAATAAATTTCGAATTGAACATGCCTCGGCTATTACAGAAGATACACTTAAAGAGGCTGCAAAAATTGGAATAATTATCTCCACACAACCCGGTTTCATTGATAGCGAACATGAATGGTTGGAAAAAAGGCTCGGTCCTGAACGAATTAAATATGTATATCCTTTTCGATCAATTATAGATGCTGGAATAACATTAGCTGGTGCTTCAGATCACCCAATTGAATCGGGAAATGTCTTAAATGCAATCCAAACATGTGTTATTAGGCAAGGATTTGTTCCAGAACAATCTATTTTTCCATATGAAGCACTTAAGATGTATACTTATAATGCAGCTTGTGCAATTAACCAAGAAGATATAAAAGGGAGCTTAGAACCTGGAAAATTTGCAGATATCGTAATTATAGAGAAGGATATTAGGAAAATTCCCACAGATCAGATTGGAACCACAAAAATAATTAGCACATACCATCGGGGAAAAAGAATTTTTATTAAATAATTATTCGTATTCACACATACTGGAAATTTTTAGTTTCATTAATAAGGTTGGAAAACATAGATTATTTCATTATGAGTAATGAAGAATTTAGTGCGGATTTTGAACCACGAGTAATGCAATTCGAGGGTTTTGCAAGAATTCCCGCTGGAAAAATTTTACAAGACATCAAAATCAGCGGTTTCGGAAAGATTGATGGAAATTTCGAGTGCGATAGTCTTTACGCGGAAGGATTATTGCGATCCAAAGGTAATTTAGTATTACATGGTGATTTCAAATGCGAAGGTGCTTTTACATGCAAGGGAAAATTGAAATGCGAACAAGACGTTAATATTGAAGGTGCAACTAGTATTAGGGAAGGTGTCAATGTAAAAGGTTCGATTCATATAGAAGGTGCTTTCAAATGTAAAGATCACCTCCGCGCAATCAAAAGCGCATTATTTGCAGGATCAACAAAAGTGAAAGGTGATTTATCATCGCATGGAACTATAAAAATATTGGGTCGTGGAAAAATCTCTGGTAATGTTGTTGGTGAGAATGTGATAATTGAAAAATCTGATAATGTAAAGCTTCCATTTTCAAAGAGATCCAAAATAGTGGGGGATATTGCTGTAAAAGGGGATGTCTCTGTAAATCATATTAAAGTTCTAGGTGAAATACAGGGCAGAAATGTTCATATTGGTGAAAATTCTGAAATTCAGGGTAATGTTTTCTATGTTGATGAAATTGAAATATCCCCGGATGCGCTATTAATGCAAGAACCAGTTAAAATTTCTGCAGACCAGTTGCCAAAATAGTGTTATCTTTGATTTTTTTTATCATAATTAATTTAAAATCTATTTTTTCCAATTTTTAGAAATTGTTTATATTAAATCATTTTAAAAAATCGCATAAAAATTTAGAACTAATGGATAATGAAAAAATTTTTAACTTTTGCACCTTTTATTCGGATAGAAGTACTTGGAATCTCTGCAGTTTAGCACACAATCAAGCGTTTGGTGATTTTATGTGTGTTTTATTGCTAAAGTTTTTCAAAATTTAATAAAAAAAAAATAAAAAAATAATGAACGGGCCCATGGATTAGCGGTATATCGCTTGCTTGGCATGCAAGAGGTCGAGGGTTCAATTCCCTCTGGGTCCATTCAAAAACCTTATCAATTATTTACTCTTTTTGAACAATCTGTTCCAACATTATTTTTTATTTCTTTAATTAGATTTTTGAAAAAAGATTTAAAAAAATGGTTCTAAGATAAGATTAAAGCAGTTTAAAGAAAATTAATTCTACTTTTCTTAAATTCTTTCTAATTCATATTGCACTTGCGTATCGAATAATTCTGCTTCTAACTTTTTAATCTGGGGTTCAATGATATCCCATTTTTCAAAGGAAGTTATTATATTTTTTTCGGTCCACACAATTTCCTTGCAATGTTTCACAATTTTAACTGCTAATATTTTCCAAGCTTCTTCAAATTCCGGTCTAATTGCAGTAAATCGGAACATATATCCTACAGAACCTTTGGTTTTACCAGAGATCGAAAAGATAATTAGTCCGGCTTCAATAGAAATCATCTGAAATTTTTTCACTGCCTATATTATTGTTACTTCACCGTGAAAATATTCACAATTCGACATTTGTGTTCCTAATTAGTTTTTTATAGGTTTATTTTCTAATTGATGTTATGCCTTCCCATTTACAAAGGAGTTATGATAATTGGGTGAACTGGGAAAAACTTCCAGGTGAATTTCCTAACGGGGATAAAATTCAATTATGCCTTTTTGTTACTTTTTCTGTAGCCTGGATAGTGGATTTTATTTTTAAAGGCACTACATGGTTAAATCAGTATATACCTTTAGGTTTTAGGCTTTTTTTTGGTCTTTCGCTCATTCTGATTTCATATTTTTTAGTAAAACAAAGCGAAGCAGATTTATTCTTTCATCCTTGTTCCTATAATGAACCAGTACAGTTTGGACTTTATCAATATTGCAGGCATCCAATGTATTTGGGAGTAATAATCTTTCATATAGGATTTGGATTAATTTCTCTTAGTTTGATTAGCTGGGTTTTTATTTTCATAACTGTAAAGTTTTATAATTTTCTGGCAAATTACGAAGAAAGAAAACTAATCGAAAAATTTGATTTTAGATATCAAAAATATATGGAAATTGTTCCAAAGTGGATCCCTAAGGTAAGAAAAAATAATTATCTAAAGATACTAAGTTTTAGGACATTGAATAAAATTGTTTTTTTCCCAAGCTAATATTAATATCTTGATCGATTTTACCTCGATTTTACTTATTTGGTAATATATACGAATGTATATTTATAAACACATTTGATTAAAATTACCATTATTAAAGCAAATAAATAAATACTTATTTGATTTTATATATATTTAACAAAAGAGATTGCACAAATGTAATCTTAGGTGTTGATAAGATCATGAGTAATAGATTTACAAGTTCTTCCGAGGTGCTTAAATATGTATATGAGGGTCAAGTAGATATGGATCCGATTAATTATACTGATGGATTATTAGAATTTTTCCCACAAAGAATAGATTTTTATAATAGTGTTTTAAAAGAATTTGGAATCAAAAACCAATAATCCAAATAAGTAGCGAGGATCTTTCAATTTCCTTTCCAAAGAAGAATTTTAGTTAAAAAAAATATGTAATTTTTAAATTGAAGGCTATTAAATTTAGTTCTAAGTGGAATTTGAGCCCTGGGTGAAAAATTTTCATCAAAATATTTCTTTTATTAATAATAATTTTATAAAAAAAATCATGAGTCCGCAAAGAAATCTTAGTTGAGATTTTTTATTTTTTTTATTTATCGAAAGATTCAAAACTTGTAAAAATTTATTATTACTTATATGACTCGCCCCAATAATCCTCCGGAATATAGGACAGTAAGATTAGGCTATCCAGAAACTTTAAACAAAAAATGTCCGATATGTGGTTCTTTGGTTAAATTCGTTTATTCCAACAATGGAAAGATTGTTCATCGCTTAGATGAAGATGTCCATCAGATAGTTAATCTTTATCAATGCACTAACCCGGATTGTAATCTTTATAACGCGAAATTTAATCCGATTCCACGATTTGATTATTCGGGAAGACATTTTGGAAGAGATGTATTTAATTTTATTGCTGAAGAATTTTTAAAATTTAAACAGAAATCCAATCAAATTTACCTTAGATTAAATGATAAAACAATGGTAGATATTTCACTTGATACGGTAGCACGAATATGTGACGATATCTTGTTATTGAAAGCAAATCAAATCGATCAAAATACAAGAGAGATCCTCACCAAATATGATGCAGTGGTTATGGCAATGGATGGGCAAGACCCGGGAAAATCAAAATTCGCGCTATGGCTTTTTACAGATATAATTTCAGGACGTTTACTTGCTGTTCGTCATTTTAAAAGTCTTAATTATATTAAACTTCATGACACAATCGAGGAGATTAAAAACGCATTAAATATCACAATAATCGGTTTTTTAAGTGATAAACAAGGATTAATTGTCAAGTGTATGGATACATTTTATCCAGAATTCCCGCACCAATATTGTCAATTCCATTTTTTAAATAACCATTGGAAGCACTTAGCAGCTATTGATAGCGGGCTCTATATGAATATTAAATCTGTTATCCAGAAGCTTTACATCCACATTGCCAATAGCAGCTCTACTGTCAAATTTGAAGGAATAGGAAAGAAATCCGTTCGAGAAGTTTATAGTGCTATTGATAACGATTTGCAAAAAATATTAAGAAAAAGTGGTAAAAAGTTTGAAACTTTACGAGGGATTTGGGTATATACCACATTACAGGAGTATATTCAGAAAGGGGTGGAGATATATGCCGAATTAAATCCTGAATATCGTTATTCGAAAATTTTAAAAAAGACTCTCGATGCTTTAACTTCCATTCTAAACGATACAGAACAGCAATTTTTAGATATTAGCGAGGGATTTCAGTATTTTCTTCGAATAAAGAAGGTTTTAAGTAGTGAACAATCATTCAAAGCAGAAAAAATGCAGAGTCTTGATGATATTTATAAAGATATATGGATAAAAGTGAAAAACTCTGGGTCTTATCCTGAACTTGAAGATCTAAAGGCAATTTTAGTTAAAAAAAATCGACCTTATAAAGAAATATTGGGGGAATGGGTGAGGTTGTGGCTCTCTTATTTCCCAGGATTGTTTAAATACTATGAATTTCCTATTCAAACCCGATCGAATGTTGAGCAAGAACGGGCATTTGGTTGGGAAAAACAGCAACTCTTTGCGAGAGCTGCTAAAAAAAATGTTTCCCATTTGGTAGTCACCCGTGGACCTTATTATTTACGCCTTTTCTATAGCACTCCTGAAGAAGCAACCTCAAGTCCGCTTCCGTATTACCAAAATGAAATAATCAGACAAATGCGGGGAGAATTGAATAACATTATCTCAGTTTCCACCGAAGGTTGGCTCAATAAACCGTTAACTTTAGAAGGATTTGATTTGTCGCAAAGAAGCTATTATTTAATAGGAGAATAAATTAATGCAATTAAATGTGAAAAAACCTCCGACAATAAAACTTAGATTAATTTGCGGAGTCTTGAAAAAATCATAAATTAAATCACCATGAATGAGTGAAATTCAATAGTTAAATATTTATTTGTGAAAATAATTTATAGAAATCATCATGAGTGAACCTCTTAAAATCGGGATTATAATCTGCGATCGCTACAATACTTGCGCAGGTGGGAAATGCTTTAGATCTTTTGTGAAAAGAGAAGGTGCGTTTAAAATGTATGAAGGAAAAAATGTAGAAATTGCGGGTTTTACAACTTGTGGGGGATGTCCAGGAGGAAATATTGAAAATGCTCCCGAAGAGATGAAAGCAAATGGTGTTAAAGTAATCCATTTTGCTACAGGGTTGGTTGTTGGTTATCCACCTTGTCCATATATTTCATATTTTAAGAAATTCATCGAAACTAAAT
>JAUWOE010000227.1 GCA_030612265.1 Promethearchaeum sp. | reverse complement strand
GTGGATGAACATGCTTTCAGGACCATCATTATAATCATCAGGGCCATCACCCGGATGATAATCTGGGCCATAATATCCATTTATAGAGATTTGGAAATCATACCATTCACCAAAGGGGCCATAATCGCTTGTAAAACCAATGATATATTCACCTGAATATGAAGCTGTCCAATCTAAATGAACCCAGCCATCGGTATCTCCATCTTCGTGATCAGATAGAATTATATGGCCATCACCATTATCATTATATTCTAAAACGAGATCAGAACCAGGATTAGTCCATGCATCAACAACGATATTATCTCCATTTTCAGCATGAAAACTGTAATAATCAAAGTTTTCATATAATGAAAGATCATACCAGTGTCCAGGAACTTCAAATTCACTGTTTAAATAATAGGCAGAATCCCAATTGTCATTACCGCGTTCAAGCCAATCATCAAAAGATTCATCCCCAGAACCCTCTTCATTTTTATAATGTTCTGGAATAAAATAGTCGACCCAATCACCTATTGCAAATCCAAATGAAGTCGGAGCTGTTAATAATCCGATTGATAGTGAATCAGCAATCTCATATCCGCATAATTCTGCTGTGATATTATTTTTGTCAATACCATTTTCTGTGTAGGATAAACATAATCCTGTTGATTTATTTGCAATCCATTGAATGAAAACAGGTGTTGTGATGTTATCATCCTTATAGCATGATAAGGTTACATTGTGATAAGTGTCTGTTCCAGTAGAAAAGTACGCAGTTACTCCTGTTGTAGAATTCATATCAGCTGCAAACATACCTTCTATATCTTCAGTTTGATTTGCATCAAACATTTCACCAACATCGATCGCTACACTCCATGAGTGATTATATACTAAATAATTATAATCATCATACAAATGGGGATCATCACCTTCTGGTGTATCCGATACCCATGTCCAATCAGTGCCATCATTTTTAAAGAAGTATGGCATATATTTGATATAAGTTGTATCGGTTTCATTAACCTCTAATTTTACGATAAAACTATTATCATAATATCTATCATCCCATTCATCATATCCTTCTTCAGCAACGTTATAATATAGAACATCCCCAACTTCAAGAATTGTGTTTAGGGGGCTGGCTGCTGATTTTGGTTCAAGCGAATTTTCAATACCACTAAATATCGGTAATATGGAACCGAAAATCATTGAAAATACTAAAACCACTAGGATAGATATGGAAATTGTTTTTTGTTTCATTTTTATAAAATCTCCTTAATTATCTAAAAAAAAAAACTTTCGTTCATTCAATAATTGTAAAATCAAACCTAAATATTAATCCCCTTATACCACGAATTTTTCTTTTCTATTTGCTCAGATTATGATCCAATATTAAATTGAATTATTATTCATAGACATAGTTGGAAATATTTCAAAAAACTGCATTAAATAATTCAGACAAATTTGTTTATGATGATTTTAATATTATAAAAGGACTAACCAATAATTAAAACAAAAAGATTCAGATTATTTTAAAAACAATCAAATTTCTAACTAAAAATGTTTAAAATGAAAGATATAAAGGATGTATAACCCAATTCCGGTATTATCCCTCCCAAGTTATAACATATTTGAACTTATTAAAATTAAATGGAGGATCTTGCTTAATTGTCCATTCTCCCTTTAAACCCAACTCTTTGGTTGTGAGATCAAAATGACATACTGCGATTCCCATGTCAACTTTATGCAATTTATTATAATTCATGTTTTTTCCAATAATCCAATAAAAATGAAAGATATTATTATCCTTCTCTTTTAAAATACGCCATGGTTGCTTATTTCCTGCAGATGGTGCTAATCTAACCATCTCCAGTGGATTTCTATATTTTCCTACAGATATTTCAGTTAATGGATTCAAAAAATTATCTTCAAAAAAGAGGACCTCCCATTTTTTCCTTTTTTTTGCTTTGATCGCTCTCCTGATTAATTTATCCGTCAATCTTCGAGAATCTGAAGGAATACCAATTGGTGATATACAGAGAATGTGCTCGTTTTCTTCTAAGTTAACAGATTTTGCAAAATTTGTACGATTAAATGTTCCACCCAACCAACAAGTTCCAAATCCTTGCTCAGTGAAATCAAGGATTAATTTTTCAAATATATAACCGAATTCTTCTTTAATATATTTTGATTTTCGGGTTATACCAACAATAAATTGGTGTGCCCCTTTGATAAATCCATAGGTCCCAAGTTTTTTTTTCTCATCTGCTCTTTTATTTTCTAATTTGATAATTTCAAATCGGCAATTTTGTTTCTTTTCGTTAAAAGGGCTGGTGAGGTTAATATCTCTTAAAATTTTAACTATTTTTGTCTTATCTTCTTTATTTAGAAGGGCGGGGTTAAATGTTCGGCAGGAAGTTCTTGATTTAATAATCTCGATTATTGATTTGGAATTTTTATCCATCTTGTTATATTTATTTCGAATATTTAATAATTTTAATTGATTTTAAATGGAGGCTTTATTATTAGATATTTATATGATCCAAGTTTCTAAGTTAAATTTCCCGAACTACAAAAAATTGCTAAAAAAAGCCAAAGAAGATCCGAATATATTAGCAGTAATTGTTTTTGGAAGTTATATTAAGGGAGATGATTATAGGGACATTGATATTTGCTTAGTTTTACATTCAAATATTAGTAATCCCGAAATTCTATTAGAATATGGGTCTATATTTTCAAGTCATTTGGATTTTTCAGTTTATCAAAAATTGCCGCTTTACATAAAACATCGAGTTCAAAAAGAGGGAATTACAATTCTAAATAAAGATTATGATGAACTGTTTGAAATCTTTTTGAAAACAATTAAAAATTTTAATATGTTTAAACCACATTATGATACTTTCTTAGAGGCTGTAATGAATAGATAGTGAAAGAATATTATCAAAAATTTCAGAATTGGAAAAATATATTAGCGAATTATCCCAAATTCTTCCCGATTCTGAAGCAGAATACACAACATCTACTAAAAATCGAAGAGCAACTAACGAATTCTTCAAATTAGTATTGAATGTATATTAGATATATGTGCAATTATGGTTAAAGAGTTAAGATTAGGACCTCCGTCTGATGAAGATGATTTACTAAGTCTTTTGTCTGAAAAAATTCCATGTATTGATAATATTAAACAAATGAAAAGTTTTAGGAATCTTTTAGTACATCAATATGCCAAAATAGATAATCAACTTGTTTATAAAATTGCTCTCAAAGATTCATCTGATTTTGAATTATTTATAAGTGAAATTAAGAAATTGTTATAATCAATTTCATGTTAATCGATTAATATAAGCAGCGTTGGAAAAAATTAGGTAAAAATATTAGAAACTTTCTAAGACAGATACTACAAAATAGAATGCCTCCTAAAGATTATTAATTGGAAAGTTTTATAGGCAGTCAGATTTAAATATATTTTAAACTTGTTATTTAAATCTCTGAATTATTTGGCTAGAAAATGATCTGAATAAATATAGGAAACAATTGAAAAGAATAAAAGGAAGAATTTAATACATAGAAAACTACGAAAAAGTAAAATTTAGGGGATGCCAAATGCCGAAATTTTCAAAAAAGAAACTTGAAAAAATTCAAACTACAAATAAAGATAACTTAGATTACCTTTTTGAAAAATTTTCTCTAGCACTTGTCCATAATGA
Organism: Promethearchaeum sp.; assembly: GCA_030612265.1. Classification (GTDB taxonomy): domain Archaea; phylum Asgardarchaeota; class Lokiarchaeia; order Sigyniarchaeales; family Promethearchaeaceae; genus Promethearchaeum. The sequence goes on along the minus strand of JAUWOE010000227.1, from coordinate 2,495 downwards.
AAAAAAACTAGATGATCTATCATATCAAGAATCAATGTTCGGTTCAAATCCACAAATCGTAAAGAATAAAAAAGATTGCGAACTTTTATTGGAGTGGATCCGAAAGGAATATGATGAGATAAAAAAAGCCCTATTTATTATTAATAAATTTGGCGGTCTCACTCAACATTCTTAATTCTTAACATCTTCTTCTAAAAATCGTTTAGTTGCAATATATATTACATTTAAAATTGTTTCTACTGCTTTTTCCATTGCAATTATTGGAATAAACTCCTTTTTCGAATGAAAATTAAAACCTCCTGTAAAAATATTTGGAGTAGGTAATCCCATGAATGAATATCTTGTGCCATCAGTACCTCCCCTAATTGGTTTTTCTATTAACTTTAAACCCGTTTTTTGAATCGCTTTTCTTGCAATATCAACAATGTAGGGGTATTTATCGAGTATTTCTTTCATATTTTTATAGCTTTTTTTAGTATTTATCGAAATTTTCAGATCTGGAAATTTAGACTGAACTTCTTTCACACCATTATCCAAAAATTTTATTTGTTCGTCCAATCCAGAAGCATCAAAATTTCTCAAGATAAAATGGAGCGAAACATTACCTACATTGCCTTTTATCATGAATGGATGATAATAAGGTTCTAGATCCTTGGTTGTCTCAGGAGCCATCTCTTTTGGGAAAAGTTTTATAATTTCAGGTATGGCGCGAAGAGAATTTTTCATTAAACCATAAGCCGTACCCGGATGAACATTATAACCTTTAATTTCGATACTACCCTCTGCAGCATTGAAATTTGCTATATCCAACCCTCCCATTTCACCTCCATCAACGGTGTATGCAAAATCTGCTCCAAATTTTTTTAAATCCACTGCTTTATATCCTCTTCCGATTTCCTCATCAGGAGAAAACATTAATTTTATTTTTCCATGAAGTTTTTTAGAACCAAATTTTATCAATTCATCTGCTGCTGTGATAATTTCTGCTACACCCGCCTTATCATCAGCACCTAATAGTGTGGTTCCATCCGTAGTGATTATTCGTGTGCCAATATAATCGCTTAATTGAGGATTTTCTTTTTGCTTGATAATAACAGTATTATCTTTGGGTAAAATAATATCTTCTCCTTGATATTCAATTACCTGTGGATTTATATTTTCATCAGATTCGCTTGGTGAAGTATCTATGTGGGAATTAAAACCAATTACTGGTACTTTGGATCCTAAATCCTTGGGAAGATTTGAAGGAATCGTAGCATAAACCACACATTTATCATCTACTTGAGCGTCTTTTAAACCAATTTCTATGAGTTCTTTTACTAATAAATGAGCCAATTTAAATTGTTTCTCAGTACTGGGGATTTTTTTGCTTTGTTCAGAACTTTGAGTAGGAATTTTTGCATATCTGATAAATCGCTCAGCAACTTTAGGAATATCTTTCATATATAATTTTCACACAATTCAAAATAAGAATTTTTCCGATTGAAAGTAAAAAGAATAATAAAAAAAATTATTCAGTAAATAAAAATTTAAAAAACTATATGCAACTCTTCTTTCGAGAACTTACTTTAGATGATCTGCCCGCAGTCAATGATTTATGTAGAAACATTTGGAAAGACGAAAACGGTGTTTCTGAAGATTATTTACCTAAAATTATAAAATCTTGGATTTTAGAAGAAAATAGCTCAACTTTCGGCGCATTCAAAGATAAGCAAAAATCACTTCTTGTAGCATTGGGTCGAGTTAAAATAATATCTAAAGATTATGCTTGGGCGGAAGGCGGGAGAGTGGCAGAAGAATACCAACGAACGGGTATCGGAAAGATTCTGGGTCAAAAATCTATTGATTACGCAAAAAGTAAGAATGTTAAGTATATCCAATATGATACATTTACTGAAAATATGGGTTCAGTTTCAATTGCAAAAGCCTTGGGATACTATCAAAAAGATTATATGGAATTACTTGATGGCAAATTAGGAGATATTTCATTTGAGAATTTAGATTCCATTCCATATATTGAGATTTCTCCTGAAGAAGCTTTTAATTTTTTGCATAAAATTCCCAATGGTCCTGCAACTGAAGTTTGTGCTGGCTGGTCATATAAACCTTTTAATTTACAGCAAATTTCTAAGATTAAAGGAAAATGGATAAGAAATGATGAAGCAATTATATTAAAAATAGGTTCAGACGCGTTATTAGAAGGAGAAAATCCGCTCTTTGATGAAATTTGGTTAATTACATACGGGAAAGTCTCAGCAGCTACTGATCTTCTCAAGGGAGTTCTGATTCAAGAAAAAAATGGAAGAAATAGTTTAGATAAATTTTCTATTCAAATTTTTTGTCCAAGTGCACTTTCTCAATCAATTCAAAAACTCGGTTTTTCATATTATGAAGGAAAATCATCAGGAGTCGTTCTATTTGAAAAGAAATTGTAAACTTATTTTTTCTGCTAAAATATTAAATAGAGCAAAAATCAAATAGAAATCGAAAAATGT
>JAUWOE010000074.1 GCA_030612265.1 Promethearchaeum sp. | reverse complement strand
GGTCATAGGAGGGATCTTACGTACTATGGTGGCGGTGGCGGATTACCCGGTCAAATTATTCAATGAATGGTTAATGATTTTCTTAGTGGAACATTTAGATAAAAAATAAAAAATGATTTTCATCGAAATTTAAAAATATTGATCCTTTTTTAAACGAGGGAGAAGGAGATACTATGACACTAACAAAAAACAAAATCAGTCAACTATCTATAAGTGAAAAGCGTGTTCTTATCGCGCTTCAGGAGAAACCATTAGCAACATTCGATGAACTCGCTTCTATGACTAATTTGTCGAAATCGGTTGTTTTTGGAATTGTAAAGAAATTAGAAGGACCACCAAATTCGATTCCATATTTTTCAGTAAAAGGTTACCCGCATCTTTATAATTTGGGATTAGAATTTGTAGATGTAATAGTAAAAGCAGATTCTGAAAAAAAACTCCAAATGATCAAGAAAGTAGGTGATAAACATCCCTACATTACATACTATTCAAGAACATACGGTGATGTAAACGGAATGTTTATTCAATTTCAGAATCCTATTGGTTCTATTAATTTAATTCAGATTTTATTCCAAAAAATGAAAAATATTGATTATATTGATGATTTTTCAATATTACAATTTTCAATTCCACCGATTTATTCAGCTATAAAAATTGAAGCTTGGGATTCTGAATTCCTAAGTTGGCATTTTAGCTGGAAAGATTGGTTTGAAAAAGATGTTAGTTCTACAGATTTAACTTCTAATCATTCATTGAAACGATTAAATGTGCCTGGGAGTGTGAAATCTTGGATAAAACAGCAAGATATTGCAATTCTTGGGGAGATATTTTGGAATGCTAGAAGAAAAAATTCTGAAATGATTGCAAAATTAAAAACAAGAGGATGGGAATTTTCAGTTCCCACTTTTAGCAGACGTTTAAAAATGGTGAAAAAAGAATGTATAGATACTCAACGTGTATTTATAAATCCAAAATCCTTTGATATTTTAAATACATTTCTTATCTGGGGATATGGAGATGAAAAAGAATTACAGAAAATAAAAACTAAAATGGAATCATTTCCAATTCCTTTTATTTCTACTTTAAAAATTGAGAGTTATAAGCTTTATTGGTACCTACATCTACCTACTACACAAATGTCTGATTTATTATTTTATTTACGCCCAATACTTCCAGAGCTTCATCTCAATTTTATTGATTATCCACGAACTAAAATTTACTTACTTGACCCTGATAATTGGGATGATAAGAAATTGAATTGGAGAATTGATGAAGATTTTTGCATTGATCAAGTTTTGAACTCGTTAAAATAGAAACATTAAATAATTAAAAAAATACCTCCTTCTTGAATTAAAGCTTAATTATGCCCCCAAATTCGTAAATTTTATATAGTTTCGTTGAAGGATTTGTGAATCCGTAAATTTTATATTTATTCCTTTATTTTAATATATTGTCCCGGTCATAGGTCGCGAATTCCACCTGTTCCCATTCCGAACACAGATCGTTAAGGCGCGATGCGTTAAGCAATAGTTATATCCCAAATATTGCGAAAGCTTAAACTGGGATGCTCCTTTTTCATTTTCATTTAATCTTTAAATTTAATTCAATATAATTGAATTCTGTCTTAGAAAATTACTAATTTTGTTGATTATTTTTTCGAGAAAAAGAAATATAAAGCTAATCTAAAATATTAATTAATATTTCATGAAGATTAACCTCTCTCAAATTGAAATTTAAATGGTGTTTATGAAATTTTATAAGTAAAAACAACTATTCGATTGGAAATACTATCATTTTAAATGGTTTTTCGTTTATATTTTAGTTAACACTACTAATTTCGAGTGAGGAAGAAATCGAGATGAAACTACTAGAAGGAAAAGTCGCACTTATCACGGGTGCGGGACGTGGACTGGGGAGAGAAGAAGCACTCTTAATGGCAGAACATGGATGTAATCTGGTTATTAATGATTTAGGTGTGGATCGAGATGCCCAGGAAGGTGATACCAAAATTGCTGATCAAGTTGTCGAAGAGATCAAAAGAATGGGAGGAAAGGCAATTGCGAATTATGATTCAGTCAGTGATTTTAATAAAGCCAAAGCTATGATTGATCAAGCGATCGGGGAATTTGGAAAACTAGATATAATTGTGAACAATGCTGGAGTGCTACGGGATGGAATGATCTTTAAAATGTCAGAAGCAGATTGGGACTTGGTAATCGATGTGCATTTAAAAGGTACGTTTAATCTCTGTCGCCATGCAAGTGTGTATTTTCGGGAATTGGGTAAAGCAGGAAAGTTAGAATCAAAGGGGAGAATTATTAATACCTCCTCTAATTCTGGTTTAGGTGGCAATATAGGGCAATCGAATTATGGAGCAGCGAAAGCGGGAATCGCCGCCTTTAGCCTAATAATCGCGCAAGAATTAAAAAAATATTGTACTGTAAACACGGTTGTTCCCAGTGCGGCCACACGAATGACACTCGGAGGGGCTCCGCAATTAGCAATGCTCTTTCAATCGAAAAATAAATCCGGTGTGGACATATTTAATCCCAAGTATTTTACACCATTGATTGTCTATTTGGCCTCAGATCAGGCCGAAAAAATATCGGGAGAAACTTTTTACCTCTGTGGAGATGAATGTGAAATATATCATGGATGGACAGTCGCAAATTCGATCCACAATAATGGCCAACCGTTCACAGTGGAACTCCTGAGCTCCCGGTTTAAAGAATTAATCGAAGGCGTCAAAACCAAATTTCCTTTTGATAAAATATATGGGAAAATGCTAAAAAGATAGAACATTCGAAGTTCTGGCTTTCTAGGAATTTCCCAACAAATGATGGGAGCAGTGAGATAATTCAACTTTATTAGATGCACAATCAAATAAGTTTCCAGAAGTGAATTCTATCAGTATATTTGTAGGTGTAATATTGTTTGGTTTGCTACATGGATTGGAACCAGGTCATGGATGGCCATTTGCATTTCTTTATTCAATTAAACAAGAAAAACCGATGAAATCTGCTCTATTGTCATCGTTTGTCATTGCGATAAGTCATTTCATTAGTTCTATTGCAGTCGTTGTTGCTTATTTCCTTATCTTGGATAATTTTACAATACCATCTGAAATCTTAAGATACATAACAACAGGACTTCTTATTGTACTTGCATTTATTTTTTGGTTTGAAAAGACGGATGATAAAATTGAGGATCAGCATGAACATCTTCATGAAAATAAGAAACCTATAGAACATGAGCATGACCATAAGCACTTAGACGGAAAAGAGCATATTCATGAACATTCTCATGCAAAAAGTGTAAGAAATAGTCTTGTAGGTTTAGCATCTTTTGCTCTACTTATTGGATTTGTTCATTCAGAAGAGTTTATGCTTATTGATCTATTTCTCGAAGGTTATAATCCATGGCTTTTAACCATTAGTTATGCAATCGCAGTGACCATCTCATTAATGGGAATAACATTGATTTGCACGAAGTTTTATCAACAATTTTTACCGAGATTTGCAAACATTCAAGATAAAATTCCTAAGATTTCTGCAATTATTTTATTAATTATGGCTTTAGGTTTTGCATTTGATTTTGTATAGGAAATAATTCATGCTAAATAATATGTAATTCATCGTTCGACATGTTTAATAATGATTCAAAGAAAGAGTTTAACGAAATATTACAAATTTTGTTGACAATTTATTCTTAATATCTTTTTATTGGGTTCAAGAAATTTTTACTGGAATTTAATATACGGTAAATTTATCTCCTTTCTCAGTTTTCCATACATTTATAGAAGAGGAAGCTTTCGGGAGGTTATGATTTAAAGATGTTGGTATCCGCTGTTCTTAATCTGATTAAAAATTCTATGGGTTTTTTCAATAAATCTTTCAACCGAGATTTACAAATATAAATTTTTCTTATCTTTTTTTTCATTGATTTCGACCAGTGGGTTATCAAAATCAAATATTATAGTTATGCCCGCATTCTTAAGTCGGTTAGGAATTTGTGTTAGGGTGTCTGATTGAGTACATCTTGTAAAATCACATTGGGATTACAATCCCTATAACATCGATTCAACAGATTCTGAGATAAATATTAATCGGTATTTATGGTTTGGTATTGGATTAAGTCTGATTGCTTTAATTGGAATTATTCTTTATATAAATTACCATAAATTATCTTCACATTAAAGCCGAATACCTTGGTAATTCAATTGTGATTTTTAAGAGACTTAAAGAGATTTATTAATAAGAATGGTGAATTATAGTTCAATTTTTTTTATGAGTGTAGGAAATTTTTTTTACAATTAGTTTCCCAAATTTCCTATTAAAACAATTTCTATAAGAATAAATGCTTTTATACAATGAGGAATACGAATTTTTTTTGTTTTGATGTTCTTCTCAATTTTAGTAAATATTATATCTTTATGTCACTATTCAAAATATTGATGAAAAATTATAAAAAAAGAATCTTATTCATTTTGATGGCATGTCTAATATGTCAAAGTTTTATTTTCGGTTTTAATCAACAGAAATATTCTGATTATAATAATTCATTGCCAAAAGCGGCGGATGATGATTATGAATCTAACGATTCATATGATCAAGCCACCCCCTTGCAAAATCGTTACTATTATGGTATGTTAATTTTACAAGATATTGACTGGTTTGTTCTTTCACTAAACGCTAGCGATAATATAACAATAATGATTCAAACTGATAGTATACTTGCAGATATGGAAATAAATTTTTATAAAAGTGATGGGGTTACTCCTGTTGCAGAAGCTTTCACCGGTGGTAATGGAACTATGTGGATTATTGCAGTTCCAAATCTTCCTGAAACGGGGAATTACTATTTTTCACTTCTCCCCTTAGGAGATCCATTTGCTTATGTATTCTATGACATTTTGGATGTCTATGATGACAATTATGAAGAGAATGATGTTATCGCAGAATCAGTAGATATTAGCGAAAGCTATGAAGATGATTTATTACATTGTCTTGATGATGACTGGTTCAAAATTTATTTAGAAGAAGGATCGAGCATCGACATATTCTCTTATTATTTTAAAACAAGTTCTTTTGAATTAAATTTCATTGGAACGGATGGAACGACCATTATATATGGATCCGAGCAATATTCCGAAGAATTCGAAAATAATGTTTATGAAATGTTCTCTTTTGACGAAAATATGATTAATACTACAGGATATTATTATATCCAAGTATCTTCAGATTCTCCTACAATTTATATGTTTGATTTTATCATATATAGGAATATACTGTTTGAAGAGATGTCAATTTCACTTGATTTTTATATATATCAAGAACATGAAATAAGATTACACTGGGGGTCTCTAAATTATGCAGAATTTTATTACATTTTCCGAGAAACTTCCCCAATTACAATAGTTGATGGATTAACTCCCTATGCAACTACCGATGATACAGAGTATTGGGAATCTATTGAAGAAAATGGGACATATTATTATGTTGTCATGGGAAATAATGGCTCCCACAATTCTTCCATTTCTAACTGTGTCAATTTAACAGTAAGATCCTTCGAGGAGATTCCAATTACTCTCTATCTGTATCAGCACGGGCAATATACAGATTTGGATTGGCACAGTATATATAGCGCAGAATTTTATTATATTTTTCGTGAAACTTTGCCAATTACAACAGTTGATGGATTAACACCGTATGCTATTGCAGAATATTCACGGTATGATGATTTTATGACAGATAATGGGACTTTTTATTACGTAATCATGGCAAATAACGGCACTCATAATTCATCCATTTCTAATTGCGTAAACATTACAATCATACTCTATCCGTTTAATGAAATTATTACAGAATTGAATCCAATAATACCTTCTAATGATGAGGATGGAACTATTCATTTAGAATGGGATTCCATATACAATGCTTCTTCGTATTATATTTTCCGAGAAATTTTTCCAATTACTACAATTGATGGATTAACACCAATTGCCAACTCTTCTTATTCATATTATTTTGATCAAATAAGTGAAAACGGGACATATTATTACGTAATTGTGGCAAATAATGGGACTCTCAATAGTTCAATTTCAAATTGTGAAAGTGTAACTTGTTCAATTATGCCTTTTTATGAAGAGGAACCATATATAATGTACATCGAAACCGATTGGGAACAAACTGGAGATATATGGATGTATTGGACAGAAATTAATAACGCAGTAGAATATTATGTTTATCGCGATACTAATCCAATTTCAGATATTGGAGGATTGGAACCTATGGCAGCAGTGGATAATGGTGTTTTTGAGGATCTGGTTTATGAAAATGGCACATATTATTATGTAGTTGTTGCAAACAATGGTTCAACCGATAGTGCTCCCTCTTCATGTAAAAGTATTGAAGTTTCATTCCCATATATCGCTCTCTTTAATGAAAGTGCACCTTTTCTGTTTGAAATTGATCCAAATCCTTCATATAACGGGAAAATTTCTTTAGAATGGGAAAAAGTTGAAGATTCTAGAAATTACTATATTTATCGAGAAATTTCTCCAATTACTTCAATAGATGGCTTAACTCCAATTGGTTCTTCTTATGATTCATATAATCAAACATGGCATGAAACTCAGTATTATGTCGACAATATTACTGAAAGTGGAACGTATTATTATGTAGTTGTTGCTTATAATAGAGAAATTTATAGTCCAATCTCAAATTGTGAAAGTGTTGAAGTGATTCTTGAAAGAGAAAGAATAAAGATTTCTGGATTTAATATTTTAACATTTGGACTTATTATTAGTTGTATGGTAAGCATTATCATTGTTTCAATACGAAAACAACGAAATTTTAGAAACACATCTTATTTGATTACATCTTAATATAAAACTTGGCATTCTTTTTTTTTCTCATATAGAGTCCGATGGATGTTTATAGAATCGAATGGTGTTAGTGAATAATTTAATAAGGAAAAACCACTATCAAATTGGGAATACTATCATTTTAAATGGTTTCAAAACCAAATTTCGATATTATATATTATATGGGAATATGCTAAAAAGGTAGAACAATCTAAGTTCTGGCTATATATGAATTTCCCACCAAATGATGGGAGCAGTGAGATAATTCAACTTTATTAGATGCACAATCAAATAAGTTTCCAGAAGTGAATTCTATGGACAAATTTAACCTAATCAAGCAAACATTTAAAGCGGAATCCACAGAAAAAGTTCCGTATGCAATTTGGAAGCATTACCCTGAATTCGATAAAAGTCCTGAAGAACTCTTAAAGGCGCAAATGCGGTTCCAAAATGAATTCGATTCCGACATTATGAAAATCTCAATCTCCAGTCGGGCTTTTGCTTCTGATTTTGGAGTAGAATTGGGAGGATATAATCCAGTTTCGGGTTCTAGGATAAGTATGAAATATCCAATTGAAAAATTAGAGGATTGGAAGAATATTAAAAAGAATGATGTAAGAAACGGTGAATTCGGAAACCAGATTAAAGCTATGAAATTAATTAGTCGAGAAGTTGAAGGAAAAGTGCCCACTATGATGACTATTTTCTCTCCTTTTCTGTTGGCATCCCAAATAGATAAGGATATCATTATACATTACAGAAAGGATCCTGAATTAATTAGAGAAAAATTAGAAATAATAGGTTCTTCAATGACAGATTTTACAGAAGCCTCACTAGATGCGGGAGCTAATGGTATATTTTTAGCTACACAACATTTTAACAATAGCTTAAACGATGAAGAACGAAACGTTTTGGAATTTAATCCCATGAAAACTCTTATTTCAAAAACAATTAAAAAAAGTAATTTTGTGGTGCTTCATCTTCATGGTAACCTTCCTGATTTTGAATTGGCGGCCAAACTACCTGTAGATGCTATCAACTGGCATGATCAACAAACTCTCCCTAGCCTTTCTAATGCGAGAAAAATGTTTAAGGGGGGTCTTCTCGGAGGATTGAATACCGAATCATGGAAAGAATTAAACCATCCTGAAAATGTTTCAGTATTGATTACTTCAGTGTACAAGAAATTCAGGAGTAAAGGATTGATGATAGCTCCTGGTTGTGTTATTCCTCAGTATGTTAGTAACAACATAATAAAAACGGCAGTAAACACGATCAAAAATCTCAAATAATTTATAGAATCCCAATATAATATTTTTTTTACAAAAAGACTCTCAAACTGAGAATATCTCCTGCTTATATTTCAATAAATCTTTAAATTTAATTCAATATAATTGATTTTCGGTTTATTAAATTACTAAATTTGTTGATTATTTATTCGAGAAAAAGAAATATAAAGCTAATCTAAATTATTAATTTGTATAACATGAAGATTATTGACTTTGAAAAATTAAAACAAGAAATCATTGAGCTTTTGGTGCAAAAGAAATCTTTAGTTTTGGCGACCGCTTCAAAAAACCGTGTTACTGCTCGATCAGTTAGTTGTGTATATGATGGGTTGAAAATATTCTTTTTTACCTATAAAACATCAACAAAATTCACGCAAATATCCGAAAATCCAAAAGTGGCTTTCTCAATACAAAATATCTCGATTGAAGGTATTGCTAAAATTACCGGCAGTACTTTAAATGATCAAAATAAATTATTCCTTGAAAAATATAAGGAAATTCATCCCAATTTACTTAAGAAATATTCAAAAGGTGAAGCAGATCAAGTAATTGAAGTAAATCCGACTTTAATTTCGCTTTTTAAACATGAGGATGGAGTACCTAAATTATTTTATTTGGATGTTGAAAAGCAAACCGCTTACAGTGAGATTTTTATTAAGTGATGTATTTTTTTTTCACTCTCATGCTATATTCAATTTCGACTCAAAAAAGCTCAGAAGTAATTTCGTTTTTTATCCTCAACGATTATTCATTCACTTCGATGAAGGCCAGAATTATTTGAAAGTCCATTAAAAGCTCGCGGTTTTCTGTAGGGATGTTGGATAATTCTTCGATATTGGTTAGGAGCTCGTTATAGATATCCATTTTTTGCCGCCGGATTTCTTTCGTGATTAGTTTCTGACGGTATTCCTGATCGAGAACTTTAGGGATGTCAGCAATGAGTTCGTGTATCGTTTCGGGGTGCTTAAAATATTTTTCTTCTTCCGCGATAATGATTACAAACTCACGGTTGAGGTACCAAATGCGTTTCCCGATGTGATTGATGATAAGCGAGAGGGTGTATATTTTTTGAAATTGGTTCCAATAATCCCTCAACATTTCGGAAGTTCGTTGAAATTCGGACAGAGTTTCATTACTAAGGAGATCTTTCTTAAAGGGAATAATGGCATTCCACATTTGCTGCAATAATTGGACAACAGTAAATAGTATATGGCTAGCAATAACAACTTCTTCACCGCGTCCGGTAAATATTGCTTCAACGTTCCATTGAACAGTCATTTCTTCCAACCCATTGTAGATTTTTGAAAAAATCCGATTTCTTTCGGACAGAGATTGGATTGCTTGTTCTTCCCGGGCTTTCTGTTTGATGATCCTCCTTAACTCGGTCCAATTTGATTCATAGAGCCTATACAACTTAAGCTTTGTATCGAAGAAGATGTCGGAAATGAAAATTTTTTGGGTTGAGGAAGTGGCGGTTATATTTTTGAGGTGGACACCCGCCTTTTCGCAGATCTCCACGTCATATAGAGGGATCGCCGCGCGGAACCCTTTAGCAAAGAGGTCCGCCGTGATTGTATTGGTTTTTCGGATAATGGATTCAAAATATTCGGTGATTTTGTGTAGTGTACCACTAAACTCATGAGCGATTTCATATTTTTCATTCCAGAGATCGATTATTTGAGCCTTTAGCAGAATAAGGCCGGAGTTACTAAATACGGTAGTCATTTCTCCACATTCTGCCAACTCGATCTTATTAACTCCGAGTAACCGAATTTCATAGGGTTGATTCAAGAAATTGAAAATTTTTTCCAAAGTTTCCTCTTCGAGTTCCATCTTTAATTCCAAAGATTTATTGATAATTTTTTCTTTTAATCGGGCTTGTTGTTCATCGTTGACTCTTTTCTGTTCGATATTTTTCAAGAGTCGTTGCTGAAGAAGGATAATTAGGGTGGATGTGCTGAGAGCTTCAAGAATGGAGTTAAGTCGGATCTTAAATTTGGATTCATATTCGGTTCGGCACAACATTGTAAGTAAGGACATGGTATAGGTAAGTAAGCCATCATATTGAATGAAGATCTTGTGAATCAGCTCGCCAGTTAATTCACTAATAAAAAGTAGTTCTTTGATATTGATGTGTTCGATCTGCTTTATAATATCTTTCGCTTGATCCTCAACACCAAAAGCTAACCCTAATAGGTTGGAAAATGTTTTCACGTTATTCAATTGTTTATAGAGATGAGGGGCTTCGTTGATTAAATGCTTAAATAAACCTTCAAAATTGGTGATTTTATAGTTTTCCTTCTTCTTAAAAGTTTTAATTTCATCCTGAAGGGCTACAAGGTTGGTTCGAGCGATATTAATTGGTAAACCATCATCTATTGGATGGGAGAGCTCCTCAGTAGAGAGTTTGGTTATGGTAATTTCTCCGATTCTAATCATGCCATACAGTTTATAGATTAAGGCATCTGTGATGTCTTCGGTAACCAACAAAGAGACCATACGGGCATAAATTTGACCTAAGAGGTTGATTTGGTTTAAAATTTCATAAATCCCACCGAATTTATTCTCTACTGAGAAATAATCCTCCAAAAGCTGGTTGGAGAGTAATCGAACCTTTTCATCTTCAGTGGAGGATGATAATGCTGTTATAGAACGTTTTAACTGATTTGTTCGCATAGAAAACATAGATTTAGGTTACCACCAAACACTTAGTGTATTTATATATGAATAGCCAACTAAAAGTAAATAATTGTTTCTAAAGCGATTGAAAATTTTTTTTTTTAATTAAATTTAATTTTGTGATTTTGCAAGGATAACCTTTATGTATTTTCATTTTACTTAATTTCACAATGCTTACTACATTCAATTCAGTTATTAATGAATATATTTCTGAGTGCAAAAACTGTGGTCAATGTAATTTAAGTTGTCCAACACATTTGACCGGATTATTGAATCCTCTTGGATTGCTTCGCGATTTAGAGATGAATAGTGGATCCCTTGAAAAAGTTTTAAATAGCCAATCAATTTTTAACTGTCTGGCTTGTAATCGGTGTATGGTTGACTGTCCAACTCATATAAATGGAAAAGGAAAAGCAAAAGGAGAAGGGCAGGGCATGGATATGTCAAATTTAATTCGAGAGCTACGCCAGTATGCATTTGAAAATAATATCACAGTAAAAGATAAACCTGAAAAGCCCGGTTGCGGAACTATTCTTCAAAATAAATCTGATAGCAAAGCTAGTCAAAAAACTCTTCCTAAGATTGGTGTTCTTCATTATTTTAAGAATACATCTGATCTGAATCTTTTAAAAACTGGAGAAATCGCGTATTTTATTGATGATCTCCCTCAACTTCAAAAGAATTATCCCAAATTCAGTGCAGAAATCGATCAAATTCCACTGGCTGTAGTAAGAATCCTAAATCAGCTTAAAATTAAGCCTGTTGTTATTAATATGAAGAGCAGCGGTCATGATGATTTATGGATTGGTGATTATACTACATTTAAAATGCTCGCTGAGTATAATGTTAAAACTTATCAAAAAGCAAAGGTAAAGACTATAGTTATTGAAAATGATGAGGCATATCGAACATGGAAATTTGATTATCCTCGAGTCATTCCTGATTTTGATTTTGAAGTATATCACTTAAGTGAGTTTCTAATGGAACAAAATTTCATTAAAAAATCCGTTCGCAATTTCCCTGTTGATGTTAGTTTTACGTATCATGATTCTAGCAGATTAGGTCGAATGTGTGGTGGGATTTATGATGCACCAAGATTAATCCTTGAAAGTTTGAAGGGTGTTAAGTTAATTGAAATGGCGAATAATCGTGAATATTCTTTTGATTTTGGTTGTACTCCTTTTTTGCAAATAAACGAGGATACAAAACAGATGTGGATTGATTTTGTTAAAGAAGTCCGTGATACAGGCGCGCAATATTTCATAACAGCGAATCCTAAAACATTAGCTCATTATAATTTTGTAAACTCATCCTTATTTAAGGACAGCGATAATACGAGAATTCCCATAGCCAAAGATTGGGCGGTATTTTTGAATCGTTTTCTTAGGTAATTTAGATCATTATTTTTTCATATTTTTTCATATTTTTTCATATTTTTCTCCGAATTAATGAAAATAATTTTTAAACTCTTCTTGATTTATGTAATCATCTCCCAAATCATTATACTAAATTAAATTGGTGCATGAAAAGATTTCTTTAAAACCAAACAATCAGATTTTAAATAACTCAGACAACTCAACAAAAGAAACATCGTTTGTTGTATGGCCACTTTATTTTCTTCGATTTTTTATTGCATTAACGGTTGCTGGTATAATGCTTAATATGTTGGTTTTATCTGATATTATTTGGCAAGATCAAACGTTTTATCCGCTTAAAATGGGAATTTTACTCGGAACCAGAACTTGGGGCATGGCACTCTCGGGTTTATTAATCGGGCGATTAGCTGATAAAATTTCAAGGAAATATTTACTTATTATCATGGTTTCTCTTATTGGGTTAGGGAGATTTTTGAATGGTTTTGCCCCAATGGGAAAACCAATAAGCTATGGTTATTTTCTTTTTTGTTTTAGTTTAACTGGATTAGGTTTAGGTGGCATTGAACCCATAATTCTTTCTTTTACAAATGATGCTTTATCAAAAGAAACAAGATCTCGTTTTTTTGGGATCCAAGAATCAAGTCGACAGGTTGGTGCAACATTTGGTACGATTTTTAGTGCCTTTCTATTCCAAATGGGTTATTGGAAATTATATTTCTGGATTGCTGGGAGTATTTTATTTATTATCATAATAATCCTGTGGATATACTTAAAAGAACCAAAAAGGGGGCAACATTCACAAAAAGAATTGTCTGATTTACTAACTTCGACTAATATTATTTATAAATACCAGTTAAATGCGAAAACAATTAAATCTACGATATTTTCTCCTACAAACATCATCGCCTTTATTGAAGGTATTTTTACTTGGTTAATTTTTTCAATAGCCATATATATGATATATCCTTACCTTCAAAGTGAACCTTACAATATTTCTCCAATTGCAAACGGAATTTTGATGATTATTTTCGGAATGCCCGGTGCTATTTTTGGAGGGATTGTCTTTGGAAAAATTTCGGATCACTATGGAAATAAGAATATTAAATGGCGGGTATTGCTAATTATATTTTCCATTATCTCCTTATTTGTTTCAATAATTTTAATTTTTGTTATTCCTCTAACACCACTTACACCAGAAGAAGGAAATAATATCATTGTTATATTATCTTATCCTTCAGGTTGGATTTTTGGTATGATTATTTTTACAATTCGCGCTGTACTTGGAATTTATAATGTTAACCAAAATCCGATTATTCAATCAATAAATTTACCCGAAGCACAAGGAACAGTTTCTTCTTGGGGGCAATTTCTTGAAACATTAGCAAGCGGACTGGGACCGGTTATTGCCGGTTATATTTTAAGTGTAAATGAAGGAAATTATTTTGAAGCGGCATGGATTACAATATTACTGGGTATTCCTGGAGCGATATTATGGATACTTTCTTTAAAATATATTAAATCTGATGAAGAGAGAATTCAAGGGATATTAAAGGAACGAGCAAAAGAATTACATGAGACAAATAACCGAGTAAATGAATAAATAAATAAAAAAAATAAAAAAATTCGGTGTATTGTCTATACTCGCTTTTTATGTATTACTAATGCTAAAAGACCAATTACACTGAAAATACTGAAGAATATTACTGTTTCTACAGGGTATGCTGGAATTTCAAATGGTTCTTCTTCTTCAGTTCCTTCACCTAGAACATTAAAATCAAATTCTGCTACTCTCATATTTCCAACATTATCAGTTGTACGAATGTACAAAGTATGAGATCCTGTACTGTTAGGTGCAATTACTGAATAAGGCTCGGTTATTGTTGTATATGGTTCAGAATCCCACTTGTATTCAACCAATGCAACTCCACTTTCATCTGTTACTCCAAATTCAATTAAAGTTCCAGGTTCAACATCTGTTGTATTTGGTGATGTTATAGAAACAACAGGTGCTGTGAAATCAGGAAGACCCGTCATAATTGGTCCGATATCATATCCGATAGGTGCTTGAGTTAGTACTTGATGATCCCAATTTCGCCATGTGCCATTAAGATATTTATCACCCATGAACATTTCTTGCATTATTCCTTTATCGTTGGCTGCGAATTTCATTATTTTTTCTTCAGCTGGAGTTGTTACTGAAATTTCAAAAGTTAATCCATCAATGATAATGTCTGAAGAGGTAATTTCGAAATCTCCATCTTGTGCGAAAGCAAAATTGAGCAAATCAATAAGATCTGATTCCAAAGGTGCAAAATCTTGAATTCCTTTGTCAAAGAACTGAGAACCAAACCAAGACCAAACATCATCATCTTTTACTGAACCTATTAACCATAAATTGATATCTGTATTAATTATATCTCCAGTATCTTCATTAAAATAGTGCCATGTTCTTCCTTGCCATGTGGAATCATCTAATTCTTTCCATTCCATGCTTCCTAAGAAAACTATGAACTCATCACATGCTTCAAACACTGTAGCTATAGTAATTCTTTGTTGGAAGATCTCTGTTGGATCTCGGCCTGGATCATCTGGTCCCCATTCACCGGGAGGTGAATAACTATTCTGGTCCCAAACAAATACATCACCGGTAACTACATCAGTGACTGTTGAAGCACTTACTTTTGAACAACTAATAGAATTTTCAATCATAAATGCATCAATTCTCGTTCTTCTTTCATAGCCTTCCCAATGGTCTCCTGCATTATATTCATACCTTTGATTTTCTTCTTGGTGTAAATGAGAAGTTATACCATTAGCATCGATATCTAAAAATACCAAACCAGAATTTTCTGAATAAAAATCTGTTTCATTATAATCATTTCCCCAAGTAATTCGAATGGCATTTGCGTCTAGATTAATTGCTTTTACCGCACCTTCTTCTCCCATCATTGCTTCTAATCTTTCAACAAATTCGGTTTCTAATAGTGACCAATCTACTCCAGCGGGTAAAAGAAGTGGTGGACCTTCTTCCATACCACCATGTCCCCCCATATCAAAGAAGGATAATGGATCTTCTGTGTTCCAAACTAATAGAGGGAAGAATTCTTTATGATCAGGATAACCGGGATCCTCAATCGACCAATGATCCAATGATCCTATTACAGCAACTACAGTTCTATTTACATAGAAAATATGAGTGACAGTAACATTTATATAATGCACATTTTCAATACCCCAATTATAATCATTTGAACCACCCCATTGGTTTTCCCATCCTTCTTCTTGAGCAACATATGTCCATGTATCACCAACCGATACTCCTAACTCTGGACCAACTGTATCATTTATTAATCCTGCTATTGAGCTGTTTATGGCCATTTGTTTATCTTTTTTCATGAAATAATCATCGGTATTATTGTAAAGGCTCATTTCATAATATTGGATACCACCATAAGCATGATTAGGGAATCTTTCAACAAAGAAATAGAAATCTGCCCCATCACCGTCAACGCCAAACATTTCTGCCCAATTTGTATTACTATTGAATGTCGAAATTACTACTCCTTCTTGTTCAAGGAATAATGCTGTCATAGAAGATTGAAATTCTCCACTAGTCATAACTAAATCCTTATGGAAATATGGACCTTTAATTTTGTTTATATTTAAAGGATCAATTCTCCCTTGTTCTCTATAATCAACGAATAATGGTTCATCCATCATATTTGCATCTTTATGTCCTTCAGATTTAACAACTAACACATCTTCTCCAAAAGGATTTGTATAGAGAAATTCTATTGTTTGGTGGATGAACATGCTTTCCGGACC
>JAUWOE010000079.1 GCA_030612265.1 Promethearchaeum sp. | reverse complement strand
ATTACAGATGAAGACAAAAATCAAATAATTAAGGCATATGAACTAAAAGCCAGTGAAGCTTTACGTGGACTAGGATTTGCTTATCGTGAAGCTGAAGGAATTCCTGTTGAGATAGATGATCTTGAAAAAGATCTAACATTTATTGGAATGCAATTCATGATTGATCCACCTCGAGATGAAGTGAAAGTTGCAATGCAAGAATGCAAACAAGCAGGAATTGGAGTTAAAATGATCACAGGGGATAATCTAATCACCGGAACTGCCATTGCAATAGAATTAGGGATGATTGAAAAAGGTGAAATTACTCATGAAGGTAAAGATATTCCTAATATGACAGATGAGGATATTGAGAAATGTAAGGTATATGCAAGAGTTAGTCCTGAACATAAACAAAATATAGTAAAAGCTCTTCAAAATAGACAACAAATTGTAGCGATGACAGGAGATGGAGTAAATGATGCGCCTGCTCTGAAAAATGCAAATGTTGGAATAGCTATGGGCATTACAGGAACTGATGTATCGAAAGAAGCTGCAGTAATGGTTTTAGCAGATGATAATTTTGCTACAATAGTGCATGCTGTTGAAGAAGGTCGTGGAATTTATGATAATATCAAAAAATTCATTCAATATCTCTTATCATCAAACATCATGGAAGTGTTAGTGCTTTTAATTGCAGCAATCTTAAGACTTCCACCACCACTTGTTGCCACACAATTACTTTGGATAAATCTTGTTACAGATGGTGCTCCCGCTTTAGCTTTAGGTTACGATCCATACGATCCTACATTAATGAAACAAAAACCACGTCCGTTTGATGAACCAATCCTAACTAGAAACTTTGTAATCCAGATGTTTTTCAGAGGAGGGGTTAAAACTATTGTAATCCTTGGTATATTCCTATTATATATCTATCCAACTGCTTTGCAACCAACAAAAGTTCATTATGAGGACTTAGTTTATCAGTATGAAAATCTTAAAGGTTTTATTGAAAATAATCCTGATTTGGTTGAAGGCCTGAGTAATCTAGAAATACTTAAAGTAATGTATAAAGACCATTCAGTTTTAAGCCTTTTATCTGCTGAAGATTTATTATTAGATAGATACGTCAAGTGGCATGCGAGATCAGTTTGCTTCTTAGCAATGATGTTTGGTGAAATGGCAAATGCATTTAATTGCCGCTCGGAATACAGTTCTCTTTTTAAAATTGGACTTTTTACCAATAAATTTATGCTCTATGCTGTAGGAATTTCAACTGTTTTAACAATTGCACTTTATATCCCAGGAAGTCCAGTAGGAATAATCTTTAAAGTCATTCCGATGCCTTTCCTTGAATGGTTATGGCTTATTCCAATGATAATAATTGTAATAGGTTCTGTTGAATTAATGAAATTGTATTACAGGAAGAAACTGAACCTATAATAATTAGACAATAATAGGAATTTTTTTTTTTACTTTCTATTTATCTATCTTTCTATCTATCTATCATTAAAATTAGTTATAAAAAATAATTGAAGAATATAGATTATTCTCCGAGCTCTTTAAATGGGAGGTGCAAGGTTTCTACAGAATCCATTGTAATTGCCATTATATCCATAGCATTTCCGGCCATAGCATCTCTTTTTATTGCGTTTCTTATAACCTTCTTCATTAATTCAACGCCTTTTTTTACTGTGAGTGTTGGCTTATATTCGGCTTCCAAAATTGAAACGGCAAAAGTTGCAGAACTACCGCTCACTCCGTAATCATCTTCCATTAAAGATCCAATAGCATCCATGGTGTAAACTTTAGGACCATCTTCATCAATACCCGCGATCTCCACATTAACAAATAATGGAGCAAGCTTTCTTTGATACATATAATTTGCTACCATTTTAGCCATTGCTTGCACTGAAATTTTATAGCCTTCACGTAATTCATAAATATTTGCCTGTGCATTCATGATTCTGGACAAACTTTGGAAATCTCCCACTAAACCATAACAACTCATGGCTATCTTTTTATCCTTGGTCAGAGAGAAGATTTTCTTCACGTTCTTATTGTTTACTGTATAACCCCACGTTGATCTTGTATCGTTTCCTAGAACCACTCCATCCTTACATCTTATTGCTACGCTACACGCGCCTGGAACCCATATTTGTTGAGCCATTTTCTTTCATTTGTTGGACTGAGCCTTTTGCTCTGCCGTTTTTTTTTATATAAATTTGGTTTCTTATATCATTGGATTGGTTTCGCAATTTAAATTTTTTCTTGTTTGAATATATTTGAAAAATATCTTAATCACAAAAGTTATTTTAGTAGTTTACCACAAATTCAATCATGAATGATTTATCACAATTTGAGAGTGTTGGATTCGAATACTCAAAACGACTAAGAAACGCACTCAAAATAAAAAATGTGGATGATTTTCTAAAATACCCTATTGAATTTATCCATGAAAAATCTGGAATTGAAATTAAACGTTTAGAACAATTTTCAGATTTATTTGATTTATATCAAATTCCAAATCTCACGGCTAGGGAAACCGAATTGCTTTATTATGCAAATATTAATTCAGTTGAGGAACTTTCTCATAGGCAATCCATACGAATTTATTACAAATTAAAAAATATTGATGAAGAGACATATTTTATCATATTGCAGTTACCCACTTTTGCCCAGATAGACGAGTGGATATATTTTGCGAAAATGTTAACAAAACGGATAAAGTTCGGATTGAACATCCCCATTATCTTATTTCCAATGGTTTCAATAAGAAATGCAATCGAATTAAAAAATTACAAGATTTTCACCGCAAATGATTTTATTCAAAAAGAGCCAAACATCCCAAAAATATGGCGACATCTAGGGAATATGAAAAAAAAAGAATATAAAAAACTGAAACGAATGATCGATTTCGTGAAAATTGCAGGAGTGGACATTTATTTGGCGAAAATATTCCAAGCAGCCAAGATAAAGGATGTAAAAGAATTTCGAAATTTAGAAGCGGAAACTATCTTAGAGATGGTAAAACCGATTCAAAATCAAGAAACCTCTTGTATTGAAGAGATACTTATAGATACAATCAAGGAAATTAAAAAAAATATACTGGAGGATGAATTTTAAATGGTATTAATCGACACTTTGATCATAAGTCTATATATTACTGTAGGAGTAATTGGATTTTTATTTGGATTTTCTCTAGTCTTTAAAAATCTGAAAAAAATTAATCGAATCGAGCGTGAAAAATTTGATTTTGGTGATTGGCTTGCATCGATCGGTTTTGGTGCAATGTTTACATTAGCAATACTGTTTGCATTAAATCTTTCAATAGATACTTTAAACCAATCAGGGAATCCTCTCCCTTCAATTGCAGGATATATATTAGCAATAATGATTGGAATTCTTCTAATCTACCCATTGTGGGAAGTATTCTTTTTAGGAAGGCCTACATCAGATAGCGTTCATGATTTTCATAAATTTTTGGAGTCGAGAATATTAGATAAATTTAAGGGCAAAATTGCTTATTTGGTTTCATTTTGTATTTTCATTGTGATTTACATTATTCCAGTTATTGTTTTCAAACTTTTATTACAATATGATTTCTTAGAAATCGTTTTTATATGGTTTTTATTATTCCCTCTATTCTTTCTAAACTATTTTGCAGCAAATGGGATTGTATCTGGGATATTACAAACAAGTTATAGAAGAACAATACCTTCAGACATATTAAAGGCTAGCAATATCGGACAAAATAAGAAAAAGAAATTCATGAATGGGATTACTATTACGATTACTTGGTTACCATTTCTTCTTAATGCTTATACAATCGCTAATGTTCTCATAAGAGCTGCTTCAGGTTATCAATTTAGTCAAAAAGATAATTTGATGGGATATATTTCATTAATTACAACAGTGCCTCTTGGAATTAAAGGTTTCTTTGATAAATTTTGGAATAAGAAATCAAAAACAAAGACAATTGATTTTCTATTTAGTGGATACATCTTCATTGCGATCGGTATTAATATGTTGATTAACTTCTTCCAAATAAATAAGGATTTAGTTAGTTCAGTTTTAGGTCAAGTTGAAATTTTGAAACCATTAATTCCTGTCTTCTCTGATTACACTTTGTTAGTTCCGATTATAGTCATTCAGAGTTTTATAACTTTGATCTATGGAATTATTATTTTTGTGCAAAGAAATTCAGATTTTCACTCTGATATTAGATTAAGGGCGACATCAATAGCATTTGGAATAAAAGATCTTGATGATTTAATCAAAAGGGATGTTCCGGGCGCAAAAAAATCAAGGAAAGTAAAGGAAAGAAAATATGATTTTCTAACTCTATATAAATCCCTTTTGCTTCCACCAGTCTTTTCACGTTATGGAGTTGATCTTAACGAACAAGTTAGATTAAAAGCGCGACAATACCTTCTTCTTATAAGCATCAATGACACAACACAAGCTCAAAAAATTGTTGATTTTGTTTTTGAAACTTCAATAGATTCAAAAGTTTCAGAAGGTTCAAAAAAAATCAAATATTCTAACTATTCAATTAAAGAATCTATCAATTTATTAGGAGATATTGGTAAAAAATACCCTGAATTTGTAATGACACGTATGATTGAAGCATTATCTTCTTCCGATATTCAAATTCAGAGATATATTTTAGACGCACTTGGCGATATTGGTGAAAAAAAAGAGAATTTAGTTGTTATATTAGATGAGATCCAACCATTATTGGTAAGCCCACGTTATGAATTACGAACAGCCGCATTTCAAGCAATTTCAGAAATGGTAATGGAGGGTTCCAGTGATGACAAGGAATTTGTTCAAATTGCATTAAACAAAATTTATGATATTCTCACTGAAAATTTTAAAAATCCTGATATTATCGATACTGCGATGGAATCTTTGGTTCAAATGAGTACAAAAATTGCTGATGATCTAGATATACAGAAAATTCTCCCCTTTATTCACTATTCTGAAGGTAAAGACAAAGATACAAAAAATTATATAATACAAAATGCGATAATTATTCTGGGTTATATGGTGTATTACAATATTGATACGTTCCCGTTGAAAGATATAAGAAATTTTCTCAAAGATGAACGCAATTTTATAAGATATGTTGCAAGCGATGCAATCGGTAATTTCATATTGAAATGTTCTGGAGATCATAAAGAAATTCTATTAATAGATTTAATGGTAATGTCTTTACATGATGAGGACTCCGATGTAAATGAAATGTGTGCAGAAAGTATAACAGAATTTTTGATATTGAATAAAAAATATGAACCCGTGATTGATGGACAGAAAATTTCTGTGTTAGACTATTATGTAAAAGCTCTTTCGAGTTCAGAGAGAAAAATAGCTGAAAATGCGAGCGAAGCTTTAAAATCAATAAGTCCACTTTATGAAGAAAACATATACCCTCAATTAGAAGAAATCATCAAAAAACAAGAAAATTTGGAATTAGTTAGGGATTCTCTTCACATTTTGGCACTGTCGGGGATTGAAGAACATTTAAGCGTAGATTTGAACCTGATTTATGAACTAACTGAACATACAGATGCAAGTGTTAGAGCAGAAGCAGTTTATACCTTAGGATTGTTATCAAAAAATCGACCGGAAATTGATGAAAAATATCTCCTAAAACTAATAAATGATGCAGATCCTCAAGTGAGACAGCAAACTATTTTTGCTTTGGGTAAAATAGGCGTTAAAAAACCAAATGAAGTTATTCCAGAATTAATTCAAGGATTATTCGAGATCGATAGGCAATCAGATGACAAAATTAATGAAGTGGAACTATTTGCTGAAAGTTTAGGATTGATTGGAGCTGAACATCCATCAAACGAAATCATTATTAGTTTACAGAGCACCCTTATGGGAGATACTAATCCTTTTGCAAAAGATGTTATTGCTCACGCTTTAGGTGACATAGGGCATGGTATGATTCGTTCAGGAAATGCAACGAAAAGGATTGAAAACGATGCTTTTTATAATAGGGTTGCTTGGTTACGCAGATCGGGAAAAAAGGAATATACAATTGGAAATCTAGTAATCATTTTCATCGAAGCTTTGCAATTAAAAGCAATCCCTAATTCCGTCATGGATGAAATCTCAGATAGTGTTCAAGATCTTTTACCCGTGTTTCTATTTGTTGATGAAGACGAAAGAAAGAAAAATATAATACTCAACACGATTAAAGAATTACTAGCTCAAGCATATTATAGTAATTATAATAATGAAATTCTCGAAACTATTGATAGAATAGATAGCCTAATAAGTTTCAAGAGGAGTTTCGAAACAGATCTGACATCTCTGCAGGAACAATTCGTATTCTTTTCTAAACAGTACACAAGCGACGGAAAACAATTTTACGATCAAGGTAATGTCTTTTTAGAATTGGCTAAGAAAGATCTCGAATTCCATGACTATGCTCTTCGTTCCTTTAAAATTGCGATCGATTTAGCTCCCTTTGAATATTTTACTCCTGATTGTTTAATGCGTATGGCTTCAATTTTGGAACATAAAAAGGAATATCAGAAAGCAAAGAAGAAATTTGAGGAGGCTTTAGAAATTTTCAGCAGTTTGGATGAGATTGAAAAAATGAAAGAATGTGAACAATCTCTAACTTCTATTCAGCAACATCTTTAAGAATAGAAGTATTATTTTTTTTATGGATTTACCCAGATCAGCGGGCATATTATTACACCCAACCAGTATTCATACAAATTATGGAATTGGTGATTTAGGCCCAAATGCTTTTCAATTCATAGAATTTCTGAAAGATAGTTCTCAACATTTTTGGCAAGTTTTACCAGTAACCCCAACGGGGTATGCAGACTCCCCTTATCAGAGCATATCGGCATTTGCTGGAAATCCTCTTTTAATTAGTCCAGATGGATTAATTCAAATGGAACTTATAAATTTGGAAGAAATAAATCATTGCCAAAAGGAAATTAAAACGGATGTTGAGTCTTCTAAAGTTTTAAAGGTGAATTATCAGAATGCAATTGATCTAAAGGAGAAAATCTTTAAAATTGCGTTTGAAACATTCCAACAAGAGCATGTTCAACAAAAATCGGAGTTATATGATGAATTTCAAAAATTTTGTGAGAAACAGGCATACTGGTTGGATGATTTTGTTCTGTTTTATTCTTTGAAGGTAGGTCATAATTTGCAATCATGGATAACATGGCCAAAAAATTATGCAATGAGGCATAAAAATGCATTAAAGGTTTGGATTGCGGGTCATAAGAAAGAATTAGAACTTTACAAATTTATTCAATGGATTTTTTCAATTCAATGGACTAATTTACGTGATTTTGCACATAAAAATAATGTTGAAATCATTGGAGATATGCCAATATTTGTTGCGCACGACTCCGTTGATGTTTGGGCAAATTCTGATTTGTTTACATTGAATCCAGATGGAACTTTAGAATATCAAGCAGGTGTTCCCCCAGATTATTTTTCAAAAACCGGACAACTGTGGGGTAACCCGTTATATAAATGGGATATTCTGCAAGAGAAAAATTTTGATTGGTTTATTAAACGATTTAAGAGAATATTTGAATTATTTGACTGGGTTCGTGTTGACCATTTTCGGGGTTTTCAAGCATATTGGAGAATATCTGGAACTGCAAAGGATGCAATAAAAGGAAAATGGATAAAAGCTCCTGGAGAAAAATTATTTGTGGAAGTTCAACAACAGCTTGGAATCTTACCAATAATTGCTGAAGATTTAGGAGTTATAACACCCGAAGTAGAAGCATTACGGGATAACTTTAATTTTCCTGGAATGAAAATACTCCAATTTGCATTTGTGAGTGATGAAGAAAATCCACATTTACCACATAATTTTGTTCATAATTGTATTGCCTATACAGGAACCCACGACAACAACACAACTTTGGGATGGTGGCAAGGTGATGCGAGTAAAACCGAAAAAAAGAATTTAAGGGAATATTTAAACACAACAACAAACAATAAGAGTGTTGTTGAAGATTTAATCAAAACTCTTTATCGATCAATCGCAAAAGTCGCAATTATACCTGTTCAAGATCTTTTAGGACAAAGTGAAGAGAAGAGAATGAATAAACCAAGCATTGAAGCTGGAAACTGGCAATTCCAGGTTAAAATTGATAGTAAATTTAAAAATCGCGCAAAATTTCTGAAAAAAATAACAAAACGATACGGAAGATTGGTTGTGATATAAAAAATCAATATCCCCTAAGATATTAATTCCTAAATATTCCCATTTTTATTTGCGTTAATTTTAAAAAGATCAATTAAATAAAAAGGATAGGAGAATGAGTTTTTGAACAATCAAGACCAGAAATTGCGGACAAAAATCAATTCTGAGCAAAAGACACCAGATATAATAGAAGAACTTCCAGATTTAAGACTAGAAAAAAAGAAACAATTTTCCTCCTTTAGTGAAGGGTTAAATTCTTCCGATAATAGATCCAATTCAAATTATTCTCTCATTATTCCCTTAAATTACAAAGAGAATCAAATAAAAGAGAATCAGGATTTTTTTTCGCAGTATAAAGTAATCAATAATATATTACAATTTAATTTAAATGAAATAGAAAAACAAAATGAAGAAAATAGTGAAAAATTGGGAGAATTAAATCACATAGGGAAAATTACAGGAAAATTTCTGATAAAAACACCTGAAAATCATGAAATTCAGTTATTTCTTCAACATTTCTCATCCGCAAATTATTGTAAATTATATAAAATAGATATTTTTAGACTTTTTAAAGAAAGAGATAATAATTATATCTCTTTAAGAGAGGAATTGATTAGATTTTTTATTTCTAAGGATTTTCCCGAACCTTTTATTTTTATTTTTTCTCTTGATGAATTAGTATATTTCTCACAAGAAGAAATCTCCCTTATATATTCAATATTTAAAATAACACAAAATTTTACACCGATTTCATTAGGTGGGATATTTTTATTTATAGTATCACTAAATCAAAATTTTTCCAATGAATATAATGGATTTTTTGACTTGGAATTAAAATTACAAATTCCTGATATGAAATTCAAAAAACTCTATATTGAATCAATTTTAAAGGAAATTCCCAATAAAGATATAGATATTGAACATATTTCTCTCCAAATGAAGGACTGGAATGTAGCAGCGATTAGGAAATTCCTAATTTATGCTTATAGGTACTTTATAATAAATCAAAAGGATGATTTAACTAAAAAAATAAAGTTCAATACCTACTTTCTGAGTGATTTAATTGATAATCATATATTTATAGATAAGAGCAATGCAATTAATAAGAAGAAAGCCATAATTTCAGAATCTAATCTTATAGATCCAAAAATTATGTTAAATGAAAATTACGAACACCAACTTTATCAAGAAGCAGCTTCACAAAATTATGAGGATTTATGCATTATATTAGATAAGATTCAAAAAGGGATTGTACTTTTGCCATTTGAAAGGTTAAAATTAGCGGATTATTCCTTTATTCTCAAATATGATCCGAACCAAGCCCTAAAAAAACTAAATAAAGCTAAAGTAATTGTTGACAAGTTTAAAAAAATAATTTCTTGAAAAAATAATCAACTACAAATATTAAGTGAAAATTATGACCGAAATGAAAGGATTGGCTGAAAACATTGAAAAAACCAAATCAATGGAGTTATCCCCATTTCTAGATGAGAACAAAGAGGTCATAAGTGAATTTAAAAATCAAATAAAACTAGAAAAAATTATTTTAGAGGATTTTATCTCGTTTGATTATAACGAAGTAGTATTTCACCCGGAATTTACAATCATTACTGGCCCAAATGGTGTCGGAAAATCTTCAATTTACCATGCTCTTAAATTTGTCTTAGGATCCAATGATTATGATGGAAGATACAAGAAATGGTCGAATTTTATTAGAACAGGGCAAAAATATGCTATTGTAACTCTTTACTTAAAATTCTCTGGAAAAAATTACTGCCTTAGAAGAACAGTTTTTAAAGATAGAGCCCCAAAATTTTCTTTCCAAGATTCAGATGAAAAAAAGCTTCACGATGTTTCAGCAAAAACGATTCAAGATTTTGTTGATAAAATTGGTATCGATCCTGACCATGTTTTTTCTTTCATGTCTCAAGGAAAAATTGGATCTCTTAAAAATTTTAAAGATGAATCACTTTGTTCGTTCGTAGAAAAAGGATTAGGTCTTAATATTCTTAGAGAAAAAATATTGTATCAAAAAGAGAAAATAGTTTATTTAAAAAAGGAATATTCAGCGTTAATATCACATAGAGACAGTTTGAAATATCAACTAGTTGAATTAGAACCTAAATTAAAACGTTTAAAGAAGAAAAAAACGCTATTAATTAAATTGGAAAATTTGGAAAACGAAATATTATGGGCACAAAAAGAGGATATATTAAAGCAAATTGAAGTATATCGCGATCAAATACAAATTAAAGAAGAATCAATCAAAGAACTTGATTTAGATATCAGTGCACTCCAAGAAGAAGAAATTTCTATTGAAGGTAATTTGAAACAAAATAAAGATGAATATAAAGAGAAAGTTGAAATTTTATCTAAAAATGAAGCGCGTCTTGAAATTCTAAAGGATGAAATTAATAAATGGACGACTGAAAAGAATCAAATTGCAGATGAAATTGAAAAAATATCTAAAAATATAGAAAAAATGCAATTAGATCTTAATAAACAGAGTTTTGAATTAAAATCTTATCAAAAAAGCATGAGTGATTTGATAAATCTAACAAAAGAAGCAAAAGATATATTAAAATCATATGAAGATGAAGAACGGTCTTTAAATAAAAAATTCATTAAATATCGGGAAATTTTGTATGAATATAATTCTAAAACACAAATTATTTCAAATTTAGAAGATAATTTGAAAGATTTAGAAGAAACTCATAACAAGTATGAATCAGAAATCAATGAAAAAGCTAAAGATATTCAAAAAATCGACCATGAATTAAAAGATTTTAAGTGGTTTATGGAAAATCCGAAAAAAGATTTACAGATAAGAATGAAAGCTTTAGCGAAAAAATATCAAAATTCAATAAACATCTATATCGATGACTTAGAACAATTACAAGATCAATACAAAAAATTAACCAATGAAATAGAACGCGTTAAACAATCCGTTCATGATAAAAGCATGCCTAAACCTAGATCTATAATATCCATGATGGATGAGATCAAGCAAAGGAATATGCAAAGTATTGGTCCGTTAATCGATTATATTACCTTTGATCCTTTATACCAAATGGCGGTGGAATCTATTTTTGGAACAAGAGTTTTATATAGTTTCATTGCAAAAAATCGAGAAGAATTCGCCCAACTTAAAAACATGGCTCAGAGATATAACGCAAGATGTAATCTATATTTAGAAAAACAAATAAAAATAACCCCTTTACCAAGCTTACAAGATTCAAGCAAAATTGGAGTATTTGGATATTTAGCAGAGAAAATTAAACCTACAATCCCTGATCCAGCAATTCAAAAAGTAATTCGTTCTGTAGCTAGTATAACACTTGTAGTTAAGGATCATATAGCTGGAACTAACTACACTCAAAGATTTAATTCAAAAAATTGGGTTGTTACTTTAGATGGAGAACAATTAAGACCTAAAAAATTCGTTTTAGAAGCACGTCCTTTTATTTCAAATAATAAGCGAAAAATTACAAGCGTAGCACAAGCAAAATTAATACTAAATGAACTAAACGGAAAATCTGAAGGAAATCGACAGAATTATAATAAAAGAAGTTCAGATCTGCAAAATTTAAAAGAAAAACATAAGAAAGTTATAAAAAATTTGGGAGAA
The DNA here is from genome assembly GCA_030612265.1 of Promethearchaeum sp. GTDB lineage: Archaea > Asgardarchaeota > Lokiarchaeia > Sigyniarchaeales > Promethearchaeaceae > Promethearchaeum. The sequence goes on along the minus strand of JAUWOE010000079.1, from coordinate 3,537 downwards.
ATTGATATCCTCTTGGTGAAATACAAACAAAAAGAGATTACTACAAAGGTTAAAAATGCAATAATAAACGATAGAGAAAAAGCTTATAGTAAAATTCAAGGAAAAAAAAGTGAAATTGAAGATAAAAGGAATGAAATTAATCTTTTAAAAGAAAAATTACCCAATAATTCAATTTTAAATCAAAATCGACTCAACCAATTGCCTAACCTAATCGAGGAGCAAAAAAATAAGATTTTAGAATATGAATCCAAAAAAGAAATTAATATACAACAGATTAATGATCTAAAAATTAAAGAAAAACTTCTTATAAATGAGATAGATTCAAAAGATAAAGAAAAACAAGATATTATTTCAGATTTAACAGCACAAGATAAACATTTTTATGAACTCTTCCAGGAAAAGATGAGATTAACTGATGATATTAAAAAAATAAAATCTGAAATCGAAGATAATAATTTAAAGGCTACTTCTTTGGAAAATGAAATAAAAAAGGTTTCTGAAGAAAAAAACCAACTATTAATCAGAAAAGCCACTTTAAAAAATTCCATAGATGAAATTAAATCCTATATTACAGAGAAAGAGGGTAAAATCGAAAAAATAAGTAATATGCTACGAGAGATCAAACAAAAAGATTTTCCAGGGCGCTCAATCATTGAAATCCAAAGTGATATCGAAGACTTAAATAAAACCTTGAGATCTTACTTCGATGTCGATGAAAATATAATTCTAGAAAAGGAAAGAATTGAAGAATCTATAACAAAAATATTAGAAAAACAGGAAACATCAGACAAAGAAATTAAGGCGGCTAATGAAGCAGAATTAAAAATTGAGCAGCATTATTTGAAAAAATTCGAAAAATCTGTGGAAATTTTGGAAGATCTTGTTAATGAAAAACTTAATTTTACACAAACTGATTTCTACGTGAATTTAAATTTAGAAGGAGAAATTGAAGAATTCAAATTAACTATTAGAGCGGTTTCAACAAAAAACCAAGAAAATATTCGCCCGTTTACAGCTTTAAGCGGTGGAGAGCAATCAATGGTTGGAATTAGTTTAATGTTATCATTACATTACTTTAATCCTTCACCTTTTAATATTTACGATGAAATTGAAATGTTTTTAGACAACCTAAATGCTGAAATCATCGCAAAATTAATCTTTGATATTACAAAAAAAGGGATTCAATGCATCTTAATCATGCCTGATTCCTCTATTTCAATATTACACTTTGCAAATAAAGTTATTGGGATTAGTCGAAATGGAATATATGGTACATCGACTGTTCATTATGCAAAAGCGCGGAAAAATTCTAATTTCCAAAATCTTAATTAAGAGGAAAAATGAATGTCCAAACTTATTTCACTGTTAGAAAGAATAAGCTTTTTGAAAAATCAAGTGCTACTTGGAAAGAAATCACTACTTGATGAAGATTTGGAATCTTTGTTTATAGAATTTAAAGATTTAATTTCAGAATCTGAATTAGAAACAAGTATTCAAATAATGAATGACGGAACAATAATTCTCGAGAAGAAACTTGAAGAATTAAGAGATTTTATCTCAATAATTTCCCAAAAAAATCAAATCCTTGAATACCTTAAAAATTCTTCCTCAGATGAAGCCTTTTCTAAAATCTTGAATATAATTTGGCAATCACCATTATTATTACCTCATTTTTCACTATCATTTTTAACAAAAAGCTTTGAACGGCTAGTATTAAACAAAAAATCATCTAATTTAGGTATATTTTTTAAAGATAAACCAAATCTTGCTAGCCCGGACATTAGAGAACTCCCTGAAATCGATAAACCGTATAAAATTAAAATGTTTGAATATCTAAATTCGATCCAGCCTATTTTACCCACCACTTTAGAAGGTCTTCTAAATAAAAACCTTTTTATTGATGATTATTACAAATATTTCTCTTATATTCTCCATTTACTCCAACTTGGGTATTTAACCTATAATAAATCTTCAAAACAATTTTTTTTTAGTGAAAATAAGAATTTAGAGGAAAATAATAATGAATGAATATACAATCCTAATGTATTTATTGACACGAACAAAACAAATAATTTCAAATGAAAAAAATGAAATTATTGGGGCTTCAGAAGAAGAACTATGCAATCACCTAAAATTTACTGGAAAATTTGCTAAAATCCAATTACACGAACTTATGGATCAATTTTCTAAATCGATATCAATCTTTAATCTCCAGCTAAAACAAAATCCCTTCAATTTTCGATGGTATTTAACCCAATCATCTGAAATTGAAGAATTTTTCAATTCAAATCCATTTAGTGGAAAACCGAGGATTGCTGCAACATTATGCACGGTCCTTTCTTTATGCTTGACAAATTCTGGAAAAATAGATATTAATTCGGTTCAAAAAATAAGAAATAAAAAGGATATTAGAAACGATTTGCTCGAATTAAAGAAATTAAACTTTATTAATATAGAAAAAGAAGGCAACCAAGTGACTATTAATCCATATCTAGGATATTTCATGGATATCGAGGGTTTTTTGAATTTACTGGAAAATGAAATAAGAAAAAAGAATTTAAAAAAAGCCGATGAATGAATGCAAATTTGAATTTTACATTCGGATAATATGCTAATATTATTTATCATTTTAACCAAAGAAAATATGGATTATTTGATAAATAATGGGAATGTTTTCGCGCAAAAAAAAAAATTTTAATACTCCTTTTACAAATAGGTTAACCAATTCAATATATATAAAACAGATAGCGATCTATTCAAATAGCGATTTTACAATATTAAAGCATAATTTATTAGACGGGCATATAATAGTTTGTGATTTAAGTCCTATTGTAAGGATTGCAAAGGGTTTACAGGGTTCTGGTGATAAACAAATTTTACACAATCAACTTCAGCTGATTAAAAAATATTGCCTCCAGCACGGAGGAAACGTAACTAAACTAAAGGAAAGTATCCTACTTATTACCCCAAATGAAAATTTTAAATTAAGCCATTTTAATAAATGATTTTTTCTTTCTTTTTGCTTTTTCAACCTAAACTATCAAACAGAGATTTTAAATCGTTTTTTCCAAGATTTTCTAGAATCTCAATTAAATCGTTTAAGTTGTTGAATTTATTATGCCACAATGCTTCATCAACTGCTCTTATTAATCCTGGTTTGAACACAGCGCAAACATATTCTAAACCTTTTGTTGTAGCGAACGCTTTCGGTTCAACCCTTAAATTTGAATCACTGAAGCTATTTAATGTATCATTATAAATTTTTCCACGCACATCGAAATATCTTGTCGTTGAAATACTTGAGTTTATCAACCCAATTCCAATTGCAGCAGAATATTTTCCAGAGTAATGTTCTTCTCTAACAATTATCGCCTCTACTCCATCCTCAGGCTCTTGATTTATTGCTCCCTTTTCTTTAATAAGTTCCTTAATCTGTTTTATTAATGGTTCAATTTTCATTTTCATTTTCTTACTTTGATCTATGATTAGAAAGTTATTAAAAATAACATTTTGAGTTTTAGAGAAAAATATAAATAT
>JAUWOE010000202.1 GCA_030612265.1 Promethearchaeum sp. | reverse complement strand
ACTACTCTTCCTAATGGTTTATAGATATTATATTAATATCAATGTTATAATGGCAATTATCGCTTTAATAAATTCAAATCCGACACCTACTTTAAGTCAATTCTTTATAGAACCTTTACCCATCGCCCTAATTTTCGGTATATCATTTATAACTCATGAATTATCTCACTTGCAAACAGGAAAGCATTTTAATTTTCAAAGTAGGTTTTGTTTAACCAAGGTTGGTGTAAAAGCTACTTTGAAATGGGCATTAATTGGATTCCCTTTTGGTTTACCGGGTGCAGCTGTCTCAGTTGGAGTCGATCCCGCTAATGATGAGGATAAGATGGGCTGGATAAAAATAGCAGGACCATTTTCAAATTTTGTTTTAGGAGTAATTTTTATGATTATTGCTTTTATCATTCCAAACGACTCATTAATTAATTTAGAAATGATATTTGTACAAGCTAGTTCCTTAAATTTTGTTTTAGGAATATTTAATATGATTCCGCGTGAAGTAAAAGGATTTGCTTTAGACGGGAAATTTATAATTAAATGGAATAAGCCGTGGTATTTTACATTATTAGCAGGTTTATTAATGGGTTTGATTATCGCAATTATTTCTCCCAATTTGTAAATGCTCAAAATTATTATTTTTTTCTTAAGTTTTCTTCAATTTTCTTAAAAATTAACTTAAATGCCTCTTCCAAACCTTCCACATTCCCTCCACCTTGAGCAAAATTTGGTTTTCCACCACCCTTACCACCTATTTTTGACGTAAATAATTTTAGAAGTGCGTTCATCTCCACCTGATTTTCATTTTCTTTGGAAGAACGGGCAAATATAAGATTAGCTTTTTTATTAATAATATTTGCAATAAGAATGATAGATTTTTCAACTTCTATAAGATTGGTTACAATTTTCCGTATGATTTTGAAATTTCCATCATTAAAAATAAGTTTGACAACAGGAATTCCTTCTATTCTCTGACTCTGGTTAATTTCGCTTTTAAATTTGTCTTCTAATAATTTATATTGCATTTCTTCAATTTTTTTTCGTTGAGTTTTATTTTCTTCAAATAATTTTTCTACAGAATCCTTCAAATCTTTTTTCTTAACTGCCAGAAATTCTGCAATTTCTAAGATCATTTTGTTTTTCCACTGATAATCATTTAAAGCTCGTTCTCCACAAATAAATTCAGCACGAAATCCATTTTTTACCTTAATCCATTTTAAAACTTTTACAGTTCCTAATTCTCCTGAATTTTCTATATGAGTCCCACCACATGGAGAGTAATCAAATTTACCAACTTCTACGATTCGTATATCTTCATTTACTTTTGGTTTTTTACGCAATGGAAATTTATCTAAATTATCCTTGCTCACCCAATGAGTTTCTATTTTTCTATTCGCTGAAATAATTTTATTTGCCAGGTTTTCAACTTTATATACATCTTTCCATGTCAGTTTGGTAAGACCAACATCTAATGTTAAAGAATTCTCACCTAAATGAACAGAAAATGTTTCTCCTCTTAATTCTTTAAGAAAACTTTCGGATAATATATGCTGAGCGGTATGATTTTGCATAAATTTATATCTACGAGGCCAATCTATTTTTCCCTTTACTTTTTTTCCGATTTCAAGTGATTTTTCTGTAATATGGATGATTTCTCCATCTTTGAATTGAGTGTCAAGCACAAGGATCTTTTCAATTTTACCCATATCACCTAACTGCCCTCCGCCCTCTGGATAAAAGCAAGTTTTTTCTAAAATTATTCCATATTTTCCTTTTAAATCTCCTTTTAACTCAATAACTTCGAGAACTTTTGAAGAAAATTCTTTTTGATATGCATTTTTATAATATAATTTTTCGGTCTTCATATGGATTACATCGCGGTTTTTATTTTTTCTAAATATTTTGCGGATTGTGTTTTGAAATATAGCTGATACATGTCTTGATAAGGTCCTTTTTGTTCCAGTAATTCTTTATGAGATCCAATTTGTTTAATTTCTCCACCTTCTAAAACAATTATGAAATCACTTTTTAAAATAGTTGTTAATCTGTGGGCAATTACTATAGATGTTCTACCCTTAAGTAATAATTCAGTAGAATCTTGTATTTTTGATTCTGTGTATAAATCCACAGCAGATGTAGCTTCATCCAATAGAATAATGTCAGGTTTTCCTAGTAGAACCCGAGCATATGAAATCATTTGACGTTGACCAACAGAAAGATTCTTGCCACCTTCAGTAACCATAAAATCTAAACTGTTTGGCAATAATTCAATGAAATCCCGTGCTTGTACTGCATCTAACGCATTCCAAATGTTTTCATCAGAGGCATTTTCAGACCCAATAAGCATATTTTCCCTTATAGTTCCCTTAAACAATAAAACTCGTTGACTAACAAGTCCAATCACAGATCTTAAAGAATTTAATTCATAATTTTGAATGTTTACTCCATCAATTAAGATTTTTCCATCGCTTATATTATAAAACCTAGGTATTAAAGCAGCAATTGTAGATTTTCCAGAACCAGTATGTCCAACTAATGCAACACGTTGGCCTGGTTTAATATGAAATGATATGTTTTTTAACACAGGAGTATCTTCTACGTATGAAAAATTGACATTCTTAAATTCTACTTCCCCATGTAATTTTTCTGCTATTTTTAATGATTCATTTATTGATGTATTTATTTCCTTAATTTCAGAGTTTTCACTTACATTTAGTAGTCTTTCAAGATTTACAAATAAACTTTGAAATCGGCTATAATTTCGTGCTAGAGAAAGAAGGGGATAATAATAGAAATCCATGAGAAAAATAAACAAGTAAAACGTAGCGACATCAAGATTGCCATTATAAGTTTCTATTGTGCCAACAAAAAGAATTATTATCAGTAGCATATGCCTGAAGAAATCATTAATTGGTCCAATAATAAAAATTGCAAATCCTCGCTTTATTGAAGATTTATAAGTTTCTTCGTTAAGATTTGTAAATTTTTTTATATTTTCTTCTTCTCTGGCGAATGATTTACTAATTGCAATCGATCGCATCGTTTCGCTGAACCGTTGATTTACAGTCGCAAAATTTTTACGCCAAACTTTAGCAACCCTTCTTTGAAATTTCCTAAGAGAAAAAACAACTATGAAGAAAATCGGTAGGAATACAACTGAAGCAAGAGTCAATTTTGGGGAAAAATAGAGTAAAATACCAATAGTAACTATTAAACGAAAAAGACTGGTGAAAAGATCCACAAATCTCTGTCCAGCTTCTCTCATTTCATTTATATCATTTGTTAAACCACTAGTTAAAAAACCACTTTCAGAGTTATCAAAAAATTTTAAATTGTTCTCTAGAATTCCGTTAAACGCTTTTACTCGCAAATCTTTTGTTATTTGGGCGTTCAATTTAGCTTTAAAGACATTTTGAAACACTTCCCAGAACCATTTAATCAACATTAAAAGAAAATATGCAATTAATGGTGTTAATATAATTACTAATGTTGTAGAAGTTTCATTCTTTTGAATTAAATCCAATGCTTTTCTGAAAAATAATGGAGCGATGGTTCCAAACGCCACATTTAAAAGAAGCAAAATAATAACTAAATAGAATTCTTTCAAGTGCAATTTAACAATATTCCATAAATATATTAGTAATTCTTTATCAGTTGGTTTATCTGCCATTTCAATTACCCTCCAATGCAGGCAATTCATAATGTTTCTCAAATAATCTTCTGTAATAAGGATTTTTTCTGATTAATTGCTCATGTGACCCCAATCCAACAATTTCACTATTCTCCAATATTATTACTAAATCCGCTTTAGCAATGATTGCTAGCCGATGAGTAGTTATAACCGTTGTTCTAGTCCTTAAAATCTCAGAAATAGCCTTCTGAATTTGCACCTCAGTCCGTGCATCTAATGCGCTAGCACCATCATCCATAAGTAAAATTGAAGGGTTGAGCAATAATGCTCGTGCTATCGATAATCTTTGTGCCTGCCCACCTGAAAGGCGCACTCCTCCTTCTCCAATCAAATTTTCAAATTTATTGGGAAGTTCTAAAATAAAATCATAAGCTTCAGCAATTTTAGCAACGTTTGTAATTTCTTCATCAGTTGCATCGGGTTTTCCATAACGAATATTATCCTTCACACTTAAATTAAAGAGAAAAATATCTTGTTCAACTGTTGTTATATTTTTCCGAAGAGATTTATTTGAATAATCCGAGATTGGCTTTCCACTGAGCAATATTTCTCCTGACGTGGGTAAATATAACCTTTGGATCAATTTTGTTATGGTTGATTTTCCAGAACCTGGTGGACCCACTATCGCTATAGTCTGAAGATCTTCAACTTTGAATGAAATATTTTTTAGAGCATAGGGTAAATCATCCTTATATCTAAAAGAGACATTTTTAAACTCAATTGTTGCAAAATTACTTTCGAATTCCATATCTCCATCTTCAAAAGCAGCAGGATCTTTTTCGCTAACAATGTCATAAATTCTATCAGCAGATACCTTACCACGAATCAAAAACCACATAGTCCATTGTACTTCTTCGCTCATCCCTGTGAGAAAGGAAACAAATCCGGCGATTAGAACAACTTCCTTTATACCTATACCAAATAAACCTTTGTATACAAAATATAGACTCAAAACAATCATTAAGGCAGCATAAAATGTTACAACAAAAATCGGATAGAACCAAGCACTCTTTGTTTGTTCCTTAATTATATTTTTTTGATATTTAATTGCAGTTTTTAACAGCTTCTTCTTTGACCAAGGAGTAGCAACAAAAGATTTAATCTCCCGAATACCAGTTAAACTACTACTTATAACCTCGGATATTTCAGCAAAATTTTCTCTTGATTTAGCACTCAATGGGAGAATGTTAATACTGTAGATGAGAGTTGTAATAACAAAAATAATGAATACTATTACAGTGATCAGAGCTAGAATATAATGGATTCTTATAGTGATGATGAATGCAACAATCCAAACAATTGTAAGATTGATAATTATTCTTACTGCAGGAGATATTGCAATATTTATTGTTCGAGTATCTCCTGTTGCCCGTGCCATGATATTTCCAACATCCTTTGAATCATGATACGTTAAACTCCTGTATTGAAGAGATTCAAATAACTCTTGTGTAATATCAGTGGTTACCCTGTGTGCTAGCACTTCATTTAGAAATGAGACTGAAAAATATAAACCTGCTTGTACAAAAGCTAATCCTAATAAAAGCCAGAGTTGCCCTTTAGCATTTGCTATTCTTCCGCCTTCAATTGAAATTTCAATCACATTTGCCGTAATGGAAATTGGTAAAAGAAATAATAAAATTTCAATTATACCCCCAATTAGGACATAGAAAGTTTTGAAGGGATATCGCAGATGAAACCGAGCAACCCATTTTAACGAATTCATATCTTGGTCGTTATTGAAAAGATTTTCTTCATTCAAAAAATTAACTCTTCAAAACTGCAAATATGGATATCTTAAATTTTTGATACGATGTGCCGACATATATAATTTAGAAAACCAACACAAGGTTTCCTCTATTAAACTCATTTTTCTCAATTTACTTCAGATAATATCTGGATGATATCCATTTTTTTTATTCCAGAAATGGACGAATAATTAAGAATTTCTCGATTTGATGATTATGACCTCCGTGCAAAACTTTACCCAATGGCAATCCCACGTTGAATTAATGAAGGATATGGCCGAAAAATCCAAAAATCCAGATGTTAAAGCTTTTTCTCTCCGCTTATCTGCTCGATTTTACTATAAATCTGGAGAAATCGAATTAGCTCAAAAACTCATTAAAGAAGCATTAGAATTATACCCTTTAAACCACAGATACCATCAACACACCCTCAAAGAATTAACAAGATATAAAAATGAAGGAATTTTGGAATTCTGAAAATCGATTAATTCTGATTTTATTTCTTTTTCTTTATCATTATTTTGTTTTCTTATTCTCAAAATCTTTATTTAGATTGAACTACCCCTTCCTGAAGGATGGGGATTCACAGGTTAAGGATCTTTTTTTACGAGATTATTAACACTATTGGGCAGCCCAAACGCCCTCTATCCCCTATCCAGATGGACTTAGGGATTCCTTTTTGTAATATGTTTTTACTTGCATTCACATCAGCATTGAGAACCAATCCACATTCAGAACAGACGTATAATCCCCGATGTTTCCGATTGGATTTTTTAACAATCCCACAATGCGAACAAGTTTGCGATGTGAATTCTTCAGTGATTCTAACCACATCGATATCGACCATCTTACTTTTATATTCGATTTGCTGAATTAGCTTTAGAAATGGAATCGAAACAAAATTTTGATTATTTCTTTTACCGATGTTAATGTTTTGTTTCCATCCTTTGTTATATCCGAGAACTATCGTCCCAATATCGTTTTCAATGCAATAATTTACGATTTTACGAGTTGTTTTATGAAAAAAATCGCGTACTTTATTATTGCGCTTACGATGCATCTTCAAAATTCGATTAGTAATGTTTTTATCATTACATTTTTTAGACAATGATTTATACTTAGCCAATTCTTTATTATAGAATTGATTTATTGACTTTAAAACTCCGCCTTTGATAATCAATGGAACATTTCCAATGTTATCTGATGCAGTTACGATGTTAGTTAGTCCTAAATCAATACCCAGAATATGTGATTTGGATAAATGTAAGTCATGGGGGTCATAATTATAAATTAATTCGATGTTGTATTGATCTCCAAAGGGAACAATGCGAACCCCTTTCACACAAGGTAAATCCGTTGGGATTTTCGGAAAACCTGAATTCATCATCTTTTGTGTCAGCAATACATACCCATCTTTTAACCGACATTGTAGACTGGTAAAATAGACCAAATTTCTTCCATCTTTATGTTTATAATGGGGAAGTTTAGGCATGGATGTGAATTTTGAGGGTGTTTTTTTCCAGACTTTGATCGCTTTGAAAAATGATTTAAAATTTCGATCCACTTGTTTGAGAACCTGTTGAGGTGGATGTGATCCACACATCTTTTTAAGAGATTGGTATGCTTCA
>JAUWOE010000150.1 GCA_030612265.1 Promethearchaeum sp. | reverse complement strand
AGATTCAATAAAATCTCTATTTTTAATAGATTCTTGATAATTATTAATTGAAGGACGACTAAACATATTTTCAAATCAGATAAAAAAAATCAAATCAGATAAAAATATGTGATATCTGGATGATATTTATCCGCCTAATCTATCAATTATATTTAGGTCACCAAATCCGATCGCAGGTCGTAAAAGGAATAATAGAAAACATAATATGAAGCCTATGATTATATTGCCAATCAGTAATTTTGTAGTGTTAGTATTCCCGATTTCGCGCAATGCTAAGGAAACCAATGCTGGAATCCAAATTAAGATTGTTAATGCTTCAAGGAGGTAAATAATCGTCCATACAAATGAACTAAACATTGATTCTAATGCGGTTGGTAAACTGCCTGCTGAACTCACATTTATAGTTGGTAAGCCTACTAAAAGGAGTAAAAATCCAAGAAAATTTATTATAATTGTAGGAGTATATGCATATCTCATTATTTTATATTTACCTGTCTGTTTAATCTTCTTCAAAGGTTTTTTTTGTTTTGCCCCCTCAAGTCTAATTGTATCTTCGCTAATCTGGCTTTGTATACGTTTTTTTCCACTCATTAGTTCTTTTAAAGAACCTTTTTTAGTTTGAATGTTAAATCTTATTGCTAAAATTCCATCTAGTTGAACCGAAAAATTAGATGCAAGGGAAAAACTTAGATCATATATCTTAAAAAGGATTGAATAAAAAATAAACAAAAATATGAATAAAGATAGAAATATTGCAAGTCCATTAAGTGTTTTAACTAAAAAATCCATATCTGAATTTTTAACATGAATATTTATTGCAACACCCCATAATGCTTGGAAGAATGCGTTAAGAAGAAGAATTATGAAAGTTCCACTGTTTTTCTTATGATTTATATCATGGAATGCCCAGGCTGGATTGTATATCGTCTTTGCAAGCCGTATTATTCTGTTATCAGGTTTGTACCATTTTTTTTCTGGACGCTTAAATATATAACTCAAGAAGGGAATTTCTCCAATTCGCTCAGTTTTTATATGGTAATCACAATTAGAACATACATACTCTTCAAGATCACTTTCTGCACCACAACTACTACATCGCCCCATTATTTTAACACCAGTTTTTTATTTCTTATAGGAATAACTAATCAACTAATTAACTATTATTTGTATTATCTCATACGCCTAAAAAATCTAGCATGTGACATAATATTTCAAATATTCAAAATAATTTCAAAATAAATTTATGAAGCAATGAAAATAAAAGTAAACTTATGAGTTCTTTAAAAATTAAAGAACAAAAATTGGTGAATGGGCTTTCCATTAGTTTGGTTGTACTTGTACTTTTAATAAGAATCTCAATATCATTTATTACCGATAGTTTATCTTTTTTTGCGGAGCTCTCAGATTCAATAATTGATTTTATTGCCGTACTTATCACTTTTATTGCACTGAAAGAAAGTAGAAAAGAAGCAGATTTTAATCATATGTTTGGTCACTATAAAATTAACTCATTTGCTGGATTACTTCAAGGTTTTCTAATTATTGGATTGTATCTTTTAGTTATTGTCAGATCCATTGAAAAAATATTGTCAGACTCATTAGAAACACCAACAAATAATTTATGGGTAGCCCTATCTTTAGTTTTAACTTTAGGATTGGTTTTTGGAGTTTCATGGAAAATATTACAAATTGGGAAAAAATATAGAAATGCTCTTATAATAGCCCAAGGAACCAATTTTAGAAGTGATTTTTATCGAAATATAACTGTAATTATTGGATTACTTGTAATGAATTTTGGTTTACCGATTATTGACGTGATCCTGGCAATATTGATCTCATTAATATCAATATATGAAGGATTTAAGATAATAAAGCAATGTTTTTTGGAATTAACAGATGCAAATGTTATATCACAAGATAAAATCGAAAAAGTGAAAGAAGAGATTACAAACACTAGGGGAATCAAAAATCTTGATTCTATCAAGATAAGAACTACTGGTAATTTGTTAGATTCTTTAGTAACTGTTACGTTAAACATTCAAGATTCAATGTTTAGCGCCAGTTTGGTACGTCAAGATATAATTGACATTGTAAATTCAAACTTTCCTGATTTTAACTGTAACTCGATCATAGAAATTCAAAGTGAGAAAATAGAAGATGAAAAAAAAAAAATAGAATATCTTTTGGAATCTGTTAAATTAGTTGGAGAAGAATGCTCTAAGGATAAAATCTCTAATATGCATAATATCACCATAGATCATTTTTCAGATAAAATACTTATTCAATTTCATGTGGATATGGATCCCGAGATGAGTTTAGAAAAAGCTCATATATTTGTTAGCAAATTGGAGAATTTAATTGAAGAAAAAGTAGATGAAATTTTTGGGGAAAAAAAATTCTCAGAGGTAGTTTCTCATATAGAACCAAGGGAAGCTTCAAGAATAATTCACACTCATGCGATTTCCCAGACTCCCCCACAAGATATTATTCAAAAAGTACAAGATATGACAGATACTATTGAAAAGATAGAAAAAATTAACGATGTAAAGATTCAACAAGAACCAGAAGGGATTTATTTAACGATTTTAATTCAAATATCAGGAGAAACAAGAATAAAAGAAGTACATCATCTAACTGAACAGGCCTCAAACTTCCTATTTTCTTCTATTGAAAATCTAAAAAGATGCCATATTCATGCAGAGCCAGCACTAACTCAAAAAAGCAATGAATAACGGAATTGGTTTAAAGAATTTGGACAAAATATCCTTTTTCAGCCTTCTTTATCGTAAAATCTCTTTTGAAAAATCCTTTCAGCAATTCAAGATTGGTAAGAAAATGCATAGTTTTTGCTCGAATCACAAACTTTGAAGGTCCTTCGGCCACAAATAACAATGGAAGTATTTGATCCGAAGCATATTCATCCACTGTTTCGTGTGATTCAAGTAATGAATTTAATTTGTTTGCAGTCATAATACCAACTTTTTCAGAAGAAACACCTCTTTTACCCAAAGTTGTTCCGATTCCTAAGATCGCACCAGAAGAATATTTACACCAAATATCAACGCCTACACCAGCAGAAAGACTTTCATGATACTTGGTTGTAATTTGGACTTCATTAAATCTAGTTAAATTAGGTTTTATATTTTTTAATATGCTACTCAGGATACGTTCGGCTACTTTCGGTTTCTTTAATCTATTTTCAACATGGATATGACCTTCGATTCCCTCTAATTCCCCTCTTTCTTCAAGTATGAAATTTTTATAGGAAGATGATGAGGGAATAATTGTTATAATGGCTTCTCCACCACCCTTAGGATAGAATCCATGCTTTTTCACATCTAAATCGACAGTATATCCTAAATCTTTAAAAATAGGAAAGATAACATTTGATAGATAGGATGATCCAGCTGCATGAGTTCCATATGTACCTCCACCGTTGACATGAATTTGATATTTTTGATGTGGTGCTAAGTACAATGCATTATAAACTGTTTGTGAGAGCATTCCGATATTTCCCGCAGTTCTAATCTGGACACTTATATCCGTATTCCATTCAGAACCAGGATTAAATTTCACAAGAGTAGAACCAACATCGATATCATTTGTTGTTCCCCCTGTTAATTTTGCTAAAGTTTTAATACCAACTAAATGTTGCAATCTTAACCCTGGATTTTTTCTGTTAAAACGGATATTATTGATTTCTACTGGGATATTTTTTACACAAGCCAAACCTGAAGAAATTCTAACGATGGACCCTCCGCCCTCGCCAAAAGAACCATCTATTTGAAGGATATTGTCTTGATTTAAATTAAACATATAGCAATCTCACTAGGATATAATGAAAACAACGAAAAAACACTATGGAATTTCAAAGTTTCTCGATTTCTTCTAAAAGAAGTTGTAAAGCTTTTCGGACAGTTTGTTTTTTAATTGAGAGACGAGAGCCATTAAACTGAAAATCAAAAATGTTATTGCATATCCGGGTACCTATTCCGATATAAACTAGTCCACTGGGTTTACCTTCCATTTTCGTTCCCAAAACCCCAGTTATTGCAACTGCCATATCGCTTCCCAATTTATTTCTTACCCCATCTAATAAAGCCTCTGTAGTTTCTATTGAAATAGCCCCGAATGAATTTATGACATCAAAATCTACATCAAGAAAAATATTTTTGGCTTCTGCAGAATAACATACCACTCCACCTATAAAATTTTTAGAGCTGCTTGGAATATTCGTAATGATATGACTAAAATATCCCCCTGTTGCCGATTCTGCCGTAGATAAAGTTAATTCTTTCATTTTTAATTCGGTCAAAACAATTTCTGCTAAATCTATAATTTTCTTATCAATGTTAAAGAGCATTATAATTATAAGTAAAATATGATATAAAAAAGAGGTTTCTTTTCATTTTCCAAAAAAATGTGAATTTTCACGATTTTTAGGTAATTTGAAACAAATCTTTTACTCTTTTAATACCGTCAATTTTTTTTAAATAGAAAAACACTGAAGTTGGGACTAAATCTTGAATCGATTCACTATCACAAATCTTTTGTCGAATGTGAGTTCCATTAAATTTCTTGAATTCAAACATATGTTTAGTCATCACCTTTTTTCCGGATTTTTTGAATAGCTGACGTATCCAATCATTATTAGTATAAAAAATATTGAAGTTTCCAAAAACATCCAATACTTGGACAACCCATTTTTTCATATTGTGAAGATCGGGAAGAGGATAAATTTCATAATGATCAGGGCTTACATTCTCTGATTGAAGAGAGAGAATAATAAATTCTTTTCGTTCATCATAACTGAAAGGGTTATACTTTGTATTACTATATTGTGAAGATCCAATACCGATTTTAATAAAATTAACTTCAGATAATATGGTTAGAATTAATTGGAGGTGACCATTATGAAAAGGTTGAAATCTTCCGACAATAGCCCCAATTTGTTTTGATATTTCCTGATTTTGACTAAATTGAGTTTGATTTATAAAGTCTCTATGCAAATTATTATAAAGAACATTTTTCAAGATTTTTTTAACATTTTTATCACAAACTGCTTCATCCAACGCGTTTTTTAATTCGTTTTCGCTTGTGAAATTCCAATTTTTAGTTGAGTTCTCATTTAATATTAAAGCTAGGTAATAATATTTTAAAACTGGTCCTTCTTTTGGAGTCTCATCAAAGATAAAATCAATTATTCTATAATGAACAAGAATCTTACCGAATTTTTCCTTAAATTCATGCTTAATTTCATTTTCAATGGTAGAATAAGAAAATGGTGAAATATAATGAATAAATCCAGAAAATGTGTTAAAATTTCTTTGGATAGTTTCGTTTTCTCCATAATCCTTCAATTTATTCTTTAATACAATTTGATTTTTCTTAGTAAAAACGAATATATTAAATTCAATCCTTGGAATCCTCTTTTTTAAAACATCTTTTTTTAACTTTGGAAAAACTATAGATGATAAATCTCCCGTGTGAAAATGATCTAAATCCTTTTTATCAAAACAGGCAAATTTTTCTTCTTTTTGATTAGAATTCAATTGTTAATCCTCCATGAATTTTAATTGAAAAACATCCTCGACCTTAGCTTTTAATGTAGTAGCAGCGTTTTTTTGATTTTGACAAATTTCCAGAAAATTACTACTACCTTCAATTAACAAGATTTTTTCAGGTGGATTTTCAGCAAAAAAAGGAGCCAATTTTACTTCATAGCTTGTCCCTAAAAAATCCAATCTAAATTTTGAAAATTTTTTATGAGTGAGAAAATGGAATTCATTACAAGGAACGTTAGTGATTATGTTTCCAAAATCATCAATATATTGGATCCTTCCATTAAGTATTAATTCTTTTTCTGAGTATTTTGGCTCAAAATCCGATAGAATAACTACAGATTCTTTCGGACTTCCAATACTAAATATATCTAAACCCCTCGATAAATGGGCTGCAACGGGAATCATAATATCTCTCCCATGAAAGGTACCAGAAATTGAAAAGGGTTTTTTTGAATCAAATTCAGAATTTTCATCAAAAGATTCATGATCTTCAATTAATTTTAATGTTTCCGAATAAGGTTTGTAAAAAAAATCTGTTTCAGTTACGGTGGTTATGAATTTGATGAGATTATTGCTCGAAAAATATGAAAAGATCCCATTATCGGGACCTATAATAATATAATTATCAATTGTTTGAATTGCAATTATATCTCTCTCGGAACCTACAACAGGATCGACCACGCACACAAAAATAGTATCTTTAGGAAAAGTATAATAAGTTTTGTATAGAACAAATGCTGCTTCTAATATAGAAAATGGTGTAATTGAATGAGCGACATCAATTATTTGAAGGTCGGGGTTAATTTGAAGGGCAACACCTTTCATTTCAGCCACGTAATGCTGTCCCTTGTATCCAAAATCAGTGATTATTCCAATAATAACCATGAAAATCAATCCTGATTAATATTATTTAGAATATTTTTTATCAACTTTAACATATTCAGCCAAAGCCTTCGCTTTCAATGAATATTCTTCTGCATGTAGAGAATCCATTAATTCCTCAGAGATATCCCCGGCTTTCTTAAAAACTCTTTGAGCTTTATCGAATGACCCCTTTTTTAATGCGGTCACCGCTTGTTCCACTAGGGCTTCACGTTTCTTTAATAGGTCGGGAGTCTTTTTTGCTAATTGAATTTTACTCTTATACATAGATACTAAATCTTTTTCTCCTAAAATATCTGCAAATTTCTTTGAATTTTTAAATTCTCTATTAGCTTTCTCATAATCTCCATCTCTTAAGGCGCGTTCTGCCAATTCATGTGTTTTGTAAAGTTTTTTTGGGATTTTTTTCATTTTTGCTAAAAATTCATTCGCTTCATCAAATTTTCCATCGACATTTAGTGATTTAACTCTTTCAGATAACCGCTTTTCAACTTCTTTTGTATCTAATATTATATGAGGACGTTTAAAATAAATCGGATGAGACTCAATTAATGAATTTGTTAATTCTTCTTCTGTTTTATTGCGGTTTTCCACCATTTTAATAACAAATGTTTTAATTGCATCTTTATGGTAAACCGAATTCTCTTGTTTATCCAGAATAACACCGCCAATAAACACAAAATTTCTTCCTTGTTTTCTTAATGCAGATTTATAGGAGTAAACTTGAAACTCAGGAAAGTAATTTAATACGAAATTTTTATCAGAATGCCCCATGCGAATACGTAATAACACGTTCTCTGCCAAAGTCTTTATAGGAGAAACATCTTCGAAGAAAAACGCTTTTTTTTCAATTTTTGCGTTTGGATTTAATATGAGAAAGAATGAACCATAAGCCATTTTTTATACACTCCTAAAATATCTAACTAAATATTATTTATTTTCCTTTTTGAGCTTAATTGCCATTGCTCTTCCCGTAATTTCTCGGAGACCTTGAATAACATTAAGAAGCTGAGCCATATATAGATTTTCAGAAACATCATTATTAATATCTTTTAATTTTTGAACTGCTAAAATCTCATCTTTTGTAATCTTCTCTAAATCTATTTTCTTAAGTTCATCTTCCATATGTTTTTTTATTTCAACTAATGTTTCCTTTGTATTTGAACGCCCCTTCTTGATTACTTCAATTATTAAACGCATGTTTTCATTTACTGCTGTAATGCTTTCCGTCAAACTTTTGGAGTTATCCTCAATCCTTCGATTTATAGCTTCTATTTGAGTGATTGTTCCGTCTAAACTCTCAGTAATCTGATTGATCTGAGCTGCTATTTGTTGTAAGTAATTTGTAGCCATAATATTCACCTAACATTAATTTCCAGGAGGAGGACCCAAATCTTTAAGATCTTTTCCTTTTTTAGGTTTTTTTCCTTTTTTAGGGGTTTTTGCTGTTGGAATAGAAGAACTTACCTTTTTCAATAAATCCTCATCATTCACTTTGGAATCTTCAACAATTGACCCTTCTTTTAAAGTTTTTACTCCTTCAAGCACTTCTTTAAGTAAAAGGTCGACAACCTCGGGTTTTAGGGCTTCCTCTGAAGTTTCAACAATCTTAGATAATTTAACACTTAATTCTTCTAAATCTTTTAATCCGATTTTGTCCTGCAATTTCAGAATTTCGCGAACTGTTTCATCTCCTATTTGCTCTAAAAGCAATTTCTGTGTTTCCCCTTCTTTCTCTACATTATCCATCATAGAGTTCATAGATACCACTAAAGTCCCTACTTTCTCCCCAAATGTCTTATTTAGATCATCTATACTCATTTGTAGTGAATTAATGCTTTTCCCCAGTGTGGATATACGATTGTAGATGTTTTGTAATAGATCTGTTAGCATTTCAGACATAAAAATTCCCCTATTAATTATATTATCCAGTTTATCCCTAAAAAAATTGTAGTATCAATAAGTAAAAAAAAAGAATCTCGAAGGTGTTGGTATTGATTTATTGAAATTCCATTAAAAATCAATAATGCTTCTTCTAAAAATATAAAAAAGTGGATCCGGTGGGCTTCGATCCCACGGTTTCTGGCTTTCTTAGCGTTCATATTGGCGATTATATTGAATGTACGCCAATATGTCTTATAAGACCAGCGCTTTAACCAGGCTAAGCAACGGATCCGAGGTTATTATTTTCGAAGTGTTATTCAAATAAACAAGATTAGGAAAAATTAAAAATTTTTTGGCTTTCTTCTTGAACTGCATTATAGAAGAATTATTATTCATGTAGGTAAGGATCTTTTTAATTTCATAAAGGTTCTCTTTGGTACCTTTTTACTCAAAATTTTTTTAAAACATTGTTTAAGTTGATTAAATTTTCCCAAAATTAAAAAAAAAGATAATTCTTAGAAAAAAAAGATCTGCTTATTTTTTATCAAAGAGTTGTTTACATTGAAGTAATTCGAGAATTTCGCCGTTTTCGTATTGAAACAATTATAATACTTACCGAGCAACTAATAACAAGACTAAATGTTAAAATATTATATCCAGAAATCTTTATTTTTTCTCTCTCTGGAATCACTTCAACACTTTCACAATTTGAGATCGAACTATAAATTTCTCCATTATAAGCCACAACTACATAATAATATGTTCCATTTTCAGTAATATTATCGGTATAATACTGAGTTTCATGCCAAGTTTGATTATTTTGATCGAAAGAAGAAAATTTCGGAGTTAATTCATAAATTGAAATAA
>JAUWOE010000013.1 GCA_030612265.1 Promethearchaeum sp. | reverse complement strand
CATTTTTTTTAATCACTTTATAATTTAGACATTAAGTTTCTCGAATTTTGCTTTCTTTACATGGGTAACTTTGGAGAATTTTTCTTGGATTTCATTATAATCACCTTTGTCAAATTCAAATACTCCTTCCCAAACACATATTTCTTCTTTAAAACAAACCCCGGTTGAAAAAAGGTTTTCAATTTTAAGTTCAATCATTGTTTCTCTTAAAGATGTAAAGAAAACTTCGTTTAAACTTGATTTATCTAAAATGAGTTTAATAAAAAGTACTTTATCTGCATTAGTTAAGAAAAATGTTAATTTCTTAGATTCACCCGGAATAACAGCAACAACATTCTTCCCGATGGGCTGAATCTCATCAAAAATATTAGATGGAATTTGAATATTTTGAGAAAATGGTTGAATGAAGCATGTGGCGAGCTTTTTTGACTCATAATCTACCATATGTAATATGATTCGAATATGATTCAAAAATTTTTTACATTTTGTTAAAGGAAGGGGAAAAAATTATTTAAAATAGGGAGCTAAAATACTTGTAAGAATAGAAAAAAACGGAGAAATTAGGAATAAATTCAATGTCTGAAATGTCATATATGTTTAATATTTTAGTATTAGGAGAAAACGAAACGGTTTTAGAATATTTACAAAAAGGAGGTCTTGAGAATGTTTCAATTGAGGATGTTTCTCAATGGGAATATCAAGAAGATAACATAAACCTTACTTTTGAAGTGCCTATGAACATAAACGCAGACTATGATAATCTGATATCTATGGCAGACGGGATATTATATTTTTTAAACCCTAATTCCGAAAGTGATATTGAAATTTTTAAAGAATTGATGAAAATAATCCAAGGAATGAAAAGAGACATTCATACAATAGTCCTTTTTCGAGATAAAAATAATGTGATTGATACCTCAGCTAATGAATTATTAGAATGGATTTGGACAGATTATCCATTTGAAGCATGTATTTCTGATTTAGGGAGCCCAAATGTCTTGAAAATGATAATTAAATCCCTAACCGAAAGTATAATAGGCGGAGATATGATTATATTACAAAGAAATGCATGGTTAAGGATCCCCTCACTTTTTAAAAGAGTAAATTTCGAAATTGAACAACAAAATTGGAAAGAAGCAGGAAAATTAGTAGAAAAAATTGCGAAAATTGCTCGAAAAAATCAAGATTTCGATTGGACTATTTATGCCGAACAAGCAGCAGGGCTTTATTCAAGAGATGGTGAATTTCTAAGAGCAGCAAATATAATTTCAAGCTTTAATCCTGTGTTTTCAGATCGTTTTCGAAAAATGCATGTTGATCAGTTAATCTCGCAAGGAAATCGTCTTTTTAGAGAGAACAAATTTGGAGATGCCGCTCAATTATTTGAGATGGCGGGAAACTGGGCACGAATTGAGCTATCAAATACAGAACTTATGAAGAAAAGTTTTACATTAGCAATTGATTCTTGGATTGCTGCTTGTGAAACCCAAAACGCATTTGCTTTACTAGAAAAATTTGATCATAATGAATTGGTCAAAATATTAGAAGAGGTCACTCAAAAAATAGCGGGGTCTGCAGATTATTTATCTTCAATTGGACAAGATGAATATGCTAAATCACAATTATATCTATGCTTTCAAAGATATCAAAAAGCGGGATTGTTTGAATCAATTAAGGTTTTTGCAAATAAAGTTGTTAAGATTTTAAAAAGAATTTTAGAGAAACACTTAAACAATAATGATGTGTATACTGCAAAATTAACTTTAGATGAATTATATAATATTTGGGAATCTTTTGATGTCAAATCAGAGAATATTGATCAATATCTATTACAAATGGGGCATTTATTCATTAAAGCTCATGATTTTCAAAAAGTTGAAGCTATTGTTAAAAAGATACAATCAAATAGCTTGAAGAAACAATTAACAAAAGCATCCGTAAAGGTAGAAGAAAAATACAAAAAAGAAACAAAACAATACGAATTAAAAGATCTAAAGAAAATGTGTGATTTCTTATTTGATTATGTTAAGGAAGAGAGTCTTATTTTTTATGAAATGAATAAAGATATATATAAAAAATCTGAATTTTTAGTTTATAATAAAGATTTTAATCAGGCATCCTTATTGGTAAAAAAGCAAGCTGACTGGTTGCGTTCTATTGGTATGGAAATTCTTTCTTTTGATGTATTGGAAAAAGTTTTTGATATATATATTCAAGGAGATATGCTTGGTAAATTTATAAATGAAATACATTTTCTACCTGAAATTCGTAGAAGTAAATTTTTAAAATTAAAATTAAATGATATCACAAATTCTGTGAAAAAAATTTCTCAATCAATAGATTCAGTTGAATTTGAGAATATTTTGACTGCTTTAATAAAGCTTTACCGTAATCATCTTCTTTACGATGAAGCAAAAAGATTTTCTGAAATATATATTGAATTTCTAAAAGATTTGGGAATTAAAATAGCAAAGAAAAGCGATGGAGAATCAATCTTAAAAGGTGTAGATATAATACATCAAATTGAACAGGTCATCAAAAGTTATTTTGAAGAAAAAGAAGTGAATTTAGATCCCCTTCTTTCATTAATAGTTAATTATTATATAGAAAAAGGAGATTTGAAAGAAGCAAGAACATATAACAGAAAAATTAAAGATCAAGATATTTTTGGAGCTTATTTCAATCGCATGGAGAAAATTGAAGAAGAAAAAGGAAGTTCGGTTGCATTATTAGCAAAACAGAAGCAACATATGCAAATTTACGCTGATCAACTTTCTCAATTAACAAATCAAGCGAGAGATCAGCGAATGGCATCCCAAAGCTTATTGAGAATGCGAATTGGTTTAAAGAAACGTTATTTCCAAAAAGGAATTGATCTAATTAGTACAAAAAATCTTTCTGATGCTGCTGAAGTTTATGTTGACATTGCAAAAAAACTTGTATCTACAAAAAAATTCGAACTAGCAGGGATTAGTGCAGCTGTAGCGAGTTTAATTTATCTTATGATTAAGAAGGTTGATTTAATTCAAAAGGAATTAGATAATTTTATATTCAAAGCATCTAGCTCAAAAAGAATATTTTCTGAGACATTTCCAATTAAATTAATTCAATATACATTGTTTATGATCAATGCTAAAAGAACTGAGCAGATAAAAAGTGCATTAAAATTATTTGATGTATTAGCGTTATTCCCAGAAGAAAGATTGATTTTGGAAACACTTTTGGGTGATGATTCGGATATTAAAGCGTTATTACAAGGAAAAACCATCAGTCCTGAAGAAAATGTCAAAAAAATTCCATCTAATTATGATCTATTAATTGAAAAACTAGCCTTTAATCCACAATTGAAGTCAAAAAGGAAAACTCTTGAGGATAAATTTTGGGGAGAATGTCAAAGGTATCTTTATCATCAACAATATGATGAAGCATCTACTTGTTATTTAGATGCAGTCAATGAGCTAAATAAACGCAATTTAGATATTTTTTCAATAGATTCAATCGTTATGGGATTTTTATTATTATTAAAAATCAAGCAATCTGAAGATGTCTATAAAACTTTTGAAAAATATATTTTTCAATTATCAAAGAAATATAAAGAACTTGCAAAATCAGAAGAAATCCAATTATTGGATATTTTTATTCGCTTTTGGAATAAATCTATTGCAATATACATGTTAAGAGAAATACTAGTAGCATTTGAATTCAAACTCCACTTACTGGACTGGGAATCCTCATTTGTCAAACATTTAATTTCAAGTTTAAACGGGAAAAAGGAACCAGAATCAGATCAAGAAGAACCATCTCAACCCAAAGATATTTCCGAATCTGATGATACCTTTTTAAAGAACCAAGTTTCACAACTCATGCAAGATTTAAATAAGACCAAGGAAAAATTCAAAGATCTTAAAGAAAAAAGACAAAAAATGATTCGCGCTTATTATAAAGATATCTTTGATGATCTTAATAATAAAAAATTTCTGGATGCTGCAGGAAAATATGAAAAATTATCTAAAAGAATGGCACGAAGAAATGATTTTGATAGTTCTAGCTTGATGATTCTTCTTTCGGCTTTATCGCGAATTCAAGCAAAGGAGAATTTAACAGATATAAAATCAAATATTGATTCATTGCTTAGTAGTTTAGGAATCGTAAAGAAAATTTTATTAGAAAATTTTGAAATAAAGGTATTATACTTTATCATTGACGCCCTTTCTACTAAATATAGTGCAATTCAACCTGAACTGAATGAAATTCTAAATGGATTACCCTTACTCGATGAAGAAAGCTCTTTAATTAATTTGTTTGTTTAACGAAAGAAAGTTAAAAAGAAATTGATTATTTTTTTTTTATATCATATATTCAATTTAATATCATGGAGAATTCGATGCAGCCTATGAAATTTTTCATTGTAGACGTTTTTGCAACCAGAAAATATACAGGAAATCAAGTGGCAGTCATTGAATGTGATCAGCCATTGAAAGTTGAGCTGATGCAAAGAATTGCTGGAGAATTAAGTCTCCCCGAGGTTAGTTTTGTCCAAAATCAACCTAATCCCGATGGAAGTTACAACGTGAGAATTTTCACACCTGAAAGAGAAGTATCATTTTCTGGTCATCCGACACTTGGAACTGCATTTATTATCAAAAATTTTCTCTTGTCTGAAAAAAGGGATAATATTTCACTCAACTTACCTTCAGGTCAAGTAACGATTGAAATAAGTCAAATAGAAAAAAAAGGAAATTCAAATTTTATATCAAAAAATAAACTGTGCTTATCATCAAACCAAAAAAATCCTGAATTTGGACGTATTTATGAACCTGTACTATTAAGTAAAATATTAGGGTTAGATCCTCAAGATTTTGATAAAAAATTTCCCATTCAAGAGGTTACTATCGGATTACCAGTTATTTTAGTTCCATTAAAAAACCTTGAAATCTTAAAACAGATAAAAATCAATCTTGAAAGATATAATTGGCTTATCCAAAGAACACAAGCTAAATTAATCTTAGCATTCTGCTCCGAAACTAAACATCCCGAAAATGATCTTCATGTAAGAGTTTTTGCAGAATATTATGGAATTCCTGAAGATGCTGCCACCGGGAGTAGTAATGGCGGTTTGGCGGGATATTTAGCTAAATATAAGTATTTCGGTCAAGACAATGTCGATGTTCGAATTGAACAGGGTTATGAGATTGGGCGGCCCTCTCTAATACTAGCAAAGGCTGTAATTGAATCAGATGGAGTAATAAATGTTTCAATTGGCGGACTGGTCAATCTTGTAGTTGAGGGAACGATATTATGATAATCTCTAGTCCAGTTACCGGATTAAAGCCAAAAATTAGTCCAAAGGCATTTATCGCTCCTAATGCAACAATAATTGGGAATGTAACAATTGAGGCAGGTGCAAATATTTGGTATGGCGCTGTTTTAAGGGGAGATAATTGTTCCATTAAAATCGGAAAGAATACTTCAATACAAGATAATTGCGTTGTGCATTCGCAAGCTGGAACGAATTGTATAATTGAAGATCATGTGATCGTAGGCCATTGCGCTATGATTCATGGACCCTGCATCGTGGAACGCTGTTCACTTATAGGAATCAGTTCAACCATTTTACAAGGGAGTAAGGTCGGAGAAGGGGCAATAGTGGCGGGAGGAGCTACCGCTCGAAATGAGATCCCAACTTTAACTTTAGTCGTTGGAACTCCAGCAAAACCAAAAAAGAATCTACCAGAATCAATAATTGCAAAAAATAAACAAGCTGCAATTGATTATGTCAATAATGCAAAGAAATTCATAGAAGGAGGACAAAATCATCCTGGTTTGGAACCTTATTTGGATGATTCACTTTAATTTATTATTTTTCACTTAAAGGTATCCAGTAATTACATATACTACATTTTTTAACAGAAATTAATCGATCTGGCCCGCACCGAATTCTATGATGTTTCAAATCGCCTCCACATCGTGGGCAATCAACTGCGAAATTTTGTTCAAGTTGACTTAGAATTTTAGTTACTTCTTTTTCCTCTTTAACCCCACTAGTTTTTTTCTTTATATCCTTTTTGAGAGGTTTTTTTGCCTTAACACCAATAGTTTTTGCTGCTTTTGATGAAATCCATCGACCTCGAGAATCTCGTCTGAGATTTTTCCAATTTGAACGTTTTCCATTAGTTCGCTTTTTCTGAGTCGATTTTTTTTTTGTAGGGGGCATTATACAGACCGCTTATAATTTTTTAATTTACTTTTAATTTACTTACTTAAAAAGAAATGCAATTACAGATAAAAGTATCATAATAGCAAAAGAAATAAAAGTAGGTAATGCAAGATATTTAAAGGTATTTTTGTAGTTTGTTTTGAAATATTGATAAGTATATGAAACACAAGGGTGAAGTGGTGTAATAATATAGCCCAGAAATGTTGCAGAATATATTAGAACAAAGTCAAATATCGGAAATACTATTAAGCTATATTGAGTTAAGTAGATCGGAATAAGAATTGTAAGAGGTAATTGAGCGCGCCCAGTAGAAAAACCTAATATAAAAGATAACATTAAGAATAGTGGAAGGGACAAGTTATAAGTCGCTATTTGATCTGGTACTCCTGATTCTATAAAAATTTCCAAAAACAAGAACATTGATATGATAAGTAATGGAAATCTCCAAACTCGCATTTTATTAGCAAACTTAAATAAACTTTTAAAACCAAAATCTGCGAACTTTAACCCAAGAATAAGACTAATACATAACCCAATTATTAAAAATATCTCTGAATAATCAATAGACCAAATGCTTCTACCGATTAAATCAATAATAGGTGCAATAATTATAGGAATAAAATTTCGAAATGCACGTTTAAGATCTCGATGATTTTTTTTTTCTGTTTTGGGGATAGATCTAATAAAAAATATATATCCTAATAGAACCATCAATGAAAATGGCGCAAGCATAACAAGCACGATTGTATAAAGTGGAATTTCTGTTAATACACTTGAAACAATTAAAACTGAAGATAATGGATAAATAAGGATGAAAACATGTCGAAACCATATATTTATTGCTACTTTTTTATTTATATTTAATTCGGAATCTATTTGATCTACAATTGGAGCACTCATTAAAGCCCCCCCAGCCACAGGAAGAAGCCCAAATAAGGCAGGTGATAGCATAAGAGCAAAATTTTTAGAAATATTTAATTTCTCTATGAGTTCCAGCATCATTTTAGATTCTTCCATTATGGCACCTAAAATTGGAATAAGGGTCACAGCAATTGCGAGTAAAATTATGGAAGGATCTAAAAATACAATACCAAATACTGCAATAAGATTAACCTCTGCTAATAATCCAAATAAAATTGCACCTATGAATAATACTATTCCAAGTTCATACTTTGAAAAAACCAGAATTAGTATTAAAATAATGATAAAAGTGTAAATCGGGGGAATCACAATTGAGAAAATTGAGAAAGTTATATATTGTTTATTATTCTCCCCTAAAAGATTAAATGGAAAAAATATTTATGGTCTTTGGAGTTGTGAATTTTTAGAATATGATGATCCAGAAAAAGAAAAAATCGTACAACCTCTTAGATCAGATCCAAAGAAAGTATCCATGAAACAGATGTTCGCATTTCGTAAGTTAAATATAATAACATGCATGGATTGTAAACATTATATTTCTCGCTAATGCCCTTTTTCAAAAGAAGAAATCGAGCAAGCTGCCAAAAAACATAAAGTTCTGAAACCTAAATGTAGTGGTTGTGATTTTCCAATCACTTTTCATCAATTCTTTTTACAAAATAGTCATCATGAAAAATTTTTATTAATTGCAGAGAAGCGAAAATCAATGGTACTTTTAAAGAAAAAAAGAAGAAAAAAAGCTCTAATATATTGGAAATCTGTGAAGGAATTGTTATGCTAGTTGCTATATTTTTTACTTCTGCTGAAATATTTTTTGATGGAGTTATTGATTGGGCAGACTATTTCTTTATTGGGCTTTTTAGCTTAAGTTTTATTGGATATATAATCTATAAATAATTAAACGAAGAAAAAAAAAGAAAATGGAAGAAGAAAATTGAATCGATATGCTAAAAATTACCGTTTTATATGAAAATCATAAAAATCCTAATAATGATCTCTTGGAAACAGCACACGGTTTTTCTGCATATTTAGAAATTGAAGGAAAAAAAATTTTATTTGATACGGGCTGGCATGGATCAATTCTATTGAAAAATTGTAACTTACTTAATATATCATTGAAGGATTTGGACGCAATTATAGTTTCTCATGCACATTGGGATCATATGGGAGGAATTACGCATGTTTTGGAGGTTACTGACAACCCCGATATATATGTCCCAGAAGAATTTTCAAAAGTACAACCGAAAGAATATGAAAAATACCTTAAAGAGCCTTATGTTGAACGGGTTAAAAATTTTAAAGTTCTTGATCGTATTTCACAAAATATCGCAAGTACAGGAACCCAAAAGCCTCTAGGTGAACAAGCATTGTTAATTAAATATGGAGAAAACGGTGAGACAATAATGATTGTTGGCTGTTCTCACCCTGGGATTGCACCTTTTATTGAAAAATCAAGAAATTTTGGAGATGTCAAAGCAATATTAGGAGGATTTCATGGATTTAAAGATGTTAAATATTTAATCAATAAAACGAATGTAAGAAATTTGTACATGGGTCATTGCTCTCAATACATAGAAAAATTTCAGAATGAACCAACTTTAACAGCATCCAGTATCTATGTGGGTTATCAAATAACTCTTTAGGATACAGAATATTTAAAAAAATATGTCTCGCGTTTTTAAGTGCCCTAAGTGTTCGAATGAGGATCGTAGAAAAATCAAAGAAGTAGAAGATAAATCTCAGAAACCTTTATATTATTCGATGCAAGGATCTCCAGTATATCCTAAGAAGCTTAAATGTGGAAAATGCAATCATGAATGGACGAAAAGCAGTTATTAAAAACCATTTTTTTTAATTTATTTCAATTGTTTCTATATAAATTAATATTATTTAGGATTAAATGACAAAGTAGAATTGATGTCTTTAGAAGAAAAAGTTAGCGTTAAAACTAAATTAAATTTCTCCTTTGGTTCTTTAGCCAATAATATTCTAAATGGATTTGTTTTTGGCAACATAACTTTCTTCTACCATGAGAAACTGGCAATGAATTCTGAGCTTTTGGGCTTAGCATGGATTATTTTTGGAGTTTGGAACACTATTAATGATCCGATTGCTTCGCATATAATAGATAACACACGCACTAAAATCGGTCGTAGAATTCCCTATATTCGCTATGGATCGTTTTTTTATGTTCTTGCATTTATTTTTTGCTGGTTTCCGATAGCAAAACCGGGAAATCAAATGGGTTTGTTTTGGAACTTCCTCGTGGTTCTTTTTCTTTTAGATACAATGTTTACGATTGTTGGTTGTTGTTTTTATTCATTACCAAATGAGATAGCGTTTTCAGGAAAAGAAAGAGCAAGTTTGGGATTTTATGGGGCAGTTGTGAATTTTACAAATGTTGTTATTGGTTTAGTTTTACCAATAATTCTTTTCACAGGAATTGAAGGAGTACACCCTTATTTTGGAGCAATAATGATAATAATGGGAGTAATATGTGGATTATTACTCTTTATTACTTCTTTTGGAATAAAAGAAAATCTTTTTGCCCAGATGCAACCTAAAGAAGGCTTTATTGAAGGGATAAAATCAACTTTTAAAAATAAACCTTTTTGGATTATGATGGTTTCAGCTTTTCTAACAACATTTATTTTTCCGATATTTAGTAGCGGAATATTATTTTATATAGATTATGTTGTAGAAGATCAGAATTTAATCCCATTTATTATAACCTTTCTTGTAGGAATTGTTTTAGGTCTTTTAACAAGTCAAGAAATGATAAAAATCTGGTATTCAAGAAAAAGTTCGATTTTTAATTTCAGTATTATAGCTATTGGATTTATTATACTCTTTTTTGTAGGTAGTAATGCTTATGCTGCCAGTATTCCTTTCTTATTGATTGGATTTGGATTTTCAGGGATTATAGTTGCTTTAGTCGTATTAACAGGTGATGCCATAGATAATGATGAATTAATTACAGGAAAGCGAAGAGAAGCGATCTATGGAGGAATCAATGCCATAATAACTAAACCTGCAATATCTATTGCAAATTGGTTATTTTTGATAACAATTAAAGGATTTGGATTTGTTTCACCAATAATTGAAGATGGAGTTGCCAAAAAACAGCTTCAAATAGATTCAGCTCTAAACGGTATTATGTTTACTTTTTGTTTAATCCCTGCAATCGGATTAATTTTAAGTGCAATTTCATTGATATGGTTTCCTTTAGATGGTCCAGAATGGTTTGAAAAGAAGAAAGAAATTTATAACCTACATCTACAAAAGGAAGAAGAATATTTGAAGGAGTTACAAAAAAAAAATATTATTGATTAATTCTTCAAATATGAACTAAAGTATTGATTATAAGATTTTGATTATTAAATTTTTTGATATAAAAGAAATAAGGTATTTTCTTCCTTCTTGTTAAACATTTTGATATCATCATATTCAGCAATAAGAGTAAATCCCAATTTTTTTAAAGTTAGACACATCCAATCCTTTGAGAAACTTGACCAATACATTGGTAAATCTTCAAACCAAGTATCTCGACCTTCATCACTATCAGAAGGAAAATCAATAAGTAATACACCTTGATCAGTTAATATCCAATATATATTCGTGAATAATTCTACATGATATATTCGAGGAAGATCCCGAACCTGTTCGTGTCAAGTTCATTGACGAGAAAGCTTTTAAAAATGTAAATATTGGGAGAATTCAAATCGAGACTATTACCGGAAAACAGGGTGGCATTAAAAAATAAAGGATTCCCGATAAAAACTAAAAAAATTATTGAGTTTTATTTCCCTCTTTTCTTGTAGTTCTTTTTCCTTCCTTTTTAAATGGTGGGCGGTTTCCTTCTCTTCTTCCTCTATATCCATCCTTTCCAGGTGCGCGGTTTGGAGTTCCATTTCTTCTCTGAAGAGGTTTACCATCTCTTCTCCGAGTAGGTGCGCGGTTTGAAGTTTCTTCTCTTCTTGGACCTCTATATCCATCTCTTCTAGGTGGACGACTGCTTTTTTCTCTTCTTCCTCTATATCCGTCCTTTCTAGGTGCGCGATTTGAAGTTCCTTCTCTTCTTGGTCCTCTATATCCGTCCTTTCTAGGTGCTCGGTTTGGAGTTCCCTCTTTTCTTGGTTCTCTATATCCATCCATTCTAGGTGATGGTTTTGGATCTCTTTCTTTTCTTGGAGAGCGATTTTTTTCTTTTCTCGAAACAGATTTTCTATTTTTTATCGGAGTGAGTTCATTTTTTATAGGATTTATTGAAACGGGAAATTGTTCAGCTTTGAAAATTTTAGAATTTATTCTACGTATAGCTTTTGGCAAATTAAGTTCAGGAACCAGCTGATTTGAAATTATAATATCCAAATTGTTGATAGAAAGAATATACGCCTTGAATTCTTTCTGGATCAAATTGATTAGAAATTCTTCAGGTTGATTCAAAGTGCATTCAGCTGTAAATTGGAGTTTAATAATCTTATTTTCACTTAACTTGGAACGAATTTTAACATATTCTTCTGGATTTAGATTTTCAGGGGTTAACATGAATAACGGTTGTTCTTTACGAACATTTACAAATAATTCGAGCATAAATACCAAGTTAAAAAAGCTTCCAAAATGGTTAAATTTTCCGATTTTCAAGAAATCTAATAAAAAATATCAATAAAGGAATGAATTTGGGCAAGATGAGAAATTTTGGAAGCTTATCAAAAATCAAAGTTTCAACAAATTAAGTCGATTTTTTATTCCTCTTTTCTTTTCATCGATCGTTTTAATCTTATTTTCTTCAACTCTAAAGTGAGTATAACTCCAGATTTTTCTATATTGATATAAATATTCAGAAATCTCCAGAGGATCGCCATAAATAACTTGGTAATGAGTAATAATATTCATTTGAAGTGTTAATGGAAGGATCTCAAAAACTCTTAAATCATAATTAGATGGAGCATTACCTATAATATCTGCCCAAAATTGTAAATTGTATTCTCTATTTTGATTTCTACTTAAGATTGCAACATCAATATCGGATCGTTCAGGTATATAATAATTATTTAACCAACTTCCGAATACTATTACCCATTTGTTTTTGAGGAAATTTAATTCCTCTTTAATCTGTTGGATCGAGATTGAGTTTTTCATCTATTATCACTTTAATAATTTCAACAAAATTATTTAAATAAGATACAACATTCTCTTTTTCTTTAATTAGTAAATCTTCTTCAATCTTATTGTATTTACGAACCAGCGCATTCCTTAATCCGTTTAGTTTCCTTAAATGTTCCGCCAATGAAGGTGAAAGCACTTTAAATTTAACTAGTTCATCAATATTCGAATAGTCTTCATTCACAATTATCCCAAAATCTTTACATAACATAGCAACAATATCCATTGCTGCATCAATTGAGACTTGGAATCGATAAAAGAGTGCATCTACTAAGAATGGATTTGAATCAAGATTACTGGGTAAAATATTAATTTTTTCGAGAATAAACTCCATTTTGTGAAAATATTTCTCTGATCGGTTCACAAGGTTTTCAATTATATCTACTAATAAAAGCAAATTTAAATATTGTTGTGGTGAAGTTTTATGGATAGAAATGTGTTGCATATAAAGCTAATTATATCTCTGAATCAAATCTTCTGGACTAAAAACACCATTTTAATTATGATTTTTGTTATTAGATCAAACTGTGTTGAATCAAAAGCATAATATATTCCTTCAACATCATCAGGAATAATTGGTTCCTTAATATTTTAGACTATAAAAATAATCCATAAACCCACCTATCATAATATTTTTCATCATGTCAGCTATAAATTCTTAGTTAAGAAAAGATATCAAGTCATACTCGCGGATGATTTACAGTGGGACCAGAAATTTCAAGTATTTATTCAATGATGGAACTCTCAGGTATTTCGGCAATATATTTTTTATAGCAATCTTCACATAGACCATGTGTGAATTCTATATCTGCATTTTCCCGTAAATAATCCTCGATTTGATTCCAATACCCTTTATCATCACGAATTTTCTTGCAAGAAGCACAGATTGGCAACATTCCGTGCAATTGGTATATTTTTTTCTTTGATTGGAGAACATCAAAATTGATTTTCTGCATTATTAGCATTATCAGGCCGATTCCAAATGCTTGACTAAAGGCATTGGCCATCAGGTATCCGATAGGAGCAAACCACTCTACCGTTCGTAAAAAGGGATAATCTAAATAATGAAGGCCATTCAGGATGAAGAAAATTCCAATATACCTCATATTTCGCTTTTCAGGCACTCTCGAGTGATGAAATAATAGCCATGCGTTATAAATCATTAAACTTCCAATAATAAACCCAATCGAATAGAGATGAAGTTGAAAATTATGAAAAATAAATAATAGGAGAATATCCCAGATTATCGTAGCGACAAGAATTCCAGACCAGATATGCAAGAATAAGGGTAATTTTAGGAATTTGCGCATTCCTACAATTATAAATACAATAAAAGATGTTTGAAGGAGAAGTTCAAGGAACAATACCCAGGTCTCATCGGAGAAAAATAACACTACAAACTCAAGAAATAGAAACAAATATGCGAAAATCCAATAAGAGAGACCATGAATTTTTACTGAGAATAACTTAATGTATATCAACGCAATTAAAAGGATAAAGGCGAATATCGCGGAAGCCAGAAAGGCAGTTTCCAAACTGAGAGAAAATGATGCCATCATAATACTATATCCAAATCGAACTTATAAAACTTATTTCAGCGAAAAATAAATCAAAATTCATTAAGGAACAATTTAAGTTCTTTTGGCTATTTATATCTCTGAATCAGCTCTTCTGGACTAAAAACCCCATCTTGGGTTATGATTTTTGTTATTAGATCAAACGGAGTTGCATCAAAGGCATAGTTTATGCATTCAACACCATCAGGAACAATAGGTTCCTTGATTTTTCCCATTATTTCCCCAACTTCAAACTGGGCATTTCTTTGCTCAATAATTACATCTTCTTCCGATTCACTTAAAGATAGGGTTGATTTAGGTGCCACGACATACATTGGAATGTTATGATACTTTGCAGCCATTGCAACCATGTAAGTTCCAATTTTATTGAAAACAACACCATTTACAATTCGGTCCGCCCCCACAATTACTTTATTAATCTTTCCCATCCGCATCATTAAACCTGCATTATTATCCACTTCAACCTTTACCGGAATTTTATCATAATGTAATTCCCAAGCAGTTAATCTTGCACCTTGCAATCTCGGTCTAGTTTCATTCGCAATAACTTGGATTTTTTTCCCTTCCTCCTCAATTGCCCATCGGATTGGAGCCAGAGCAGTCCCATACTGCACAGTTGCTAAAGAACCCGCATTACAATGAGTCAATACTGTATCCCCATCTTCTAATAAAGTGGCTCCGTGTTTCCCCATAGCGCGATTGGTATCGATATCGACTTGCCACATTTTTTGGCATTCTGAAATAATTAATTTTGTAAGTTCTGGAGGAGATGATGGATTATTTTCAATTAAGGCTTGAATTCTTTTAACTGCCCAAGTTAAATTTACAGCAGTAGGGCGCGTTTTTGAAATTATTCGGCCTGCATTTTCCATTTCAATCTTAAATTTTTCAACATCTAAGTTTTGAAATTCTAGGGCAGCTAAAGCCATCCCCATTGCCGCCGTAACTCCAATTGCAGGAGCACCCCTAATATTCATATCTTTTATTGATTTTGCTGCAGCCCTGTAATCAGATATCTCTAAATACGTTAAAGTCCCGGGTAACTTGGTCTGATCAATCATCTTAATGATGTTTTTTTCAGTCCATTGAAGTGACGGTTCCATAGATCATTAAATAAAGCAATTAATAATAATTTGATATTATAATTTTTTTTTTTGGATTCGAATCATTCGGTTCTGATAATATTTTTTAATATTCTTCTCCGGATAGGCGTTAAATTCAAAAAATGCATCCGTTTCAGTTATGAAGTGATAATAAGAATTGCATTTTGAACAGAAAAAATGAGAATTAGTTAAAATATCGAACTTTTCCTCACAATATATACATTTTGATTCCACTATTTTACTCCTCTTAATTTTTCTTTGAATTTTGAGTTTTTTGAGTTTTTCTATTTTTTTTTCTATACTTCAAAATATAAGGAGCATAATACTTGAACCAGGTAGAAACTATGCGAATATAGGGAACTTTGGCAAAGGTACCCCGATCTTTGATATAATCCATGAAATTATTCCCTGATAAATCCAATGATGTAAAAAGAGCATCATCTTTACCATTAAATTCCGTAATATAATAATTGTGCTTAATACAAAGTTCTTTATCATAAGCAGGGCTAGCTTTTACCCATTTTCCATTAAGGTAAAATTCAACATAACCATGGTAAATAATTTCTTCACCTAATTTTTCAATCCACTCAGGTCTAAGAAGATGATTTTTCAAATCAACAAAATGAAGTCTTGTTGGTATTCCTGCAGCCCTCCCAAAGGCAGTCAATAGTATGGCTTTTCGAACACAGTGCCCGTAACCTTGTTTTAAAGTAGTGGTTGCTTTGAGAGAATTAGGAGAAGAGAAATTAAGCGTTACTTTATACTTAAAATTATCTCGAACGTAATAGAATAACTTAATTGCTTTTTGAACATCATCATTCTCGGGCATATTTTTGATGATTTTGCTTAATTCGTTTAAAATTATTGGATTTTTCCAATTAATCATATAAGAAGTTTTTAGATAACGTGATAAGTCTCTTTTATTATGCAGCACTCTACTTAATAGAAGTCATTATAATAAAAAAACTCGTTGATTTGATATATAAATTACAAGCCAATTTAAATGAATTTAGCATGCTCGACGTGAATTTTTTCTTATATAATATACAGTTCTATGAACTACACACTGATCTGTTATCTAATGAAATAATTTTTAACTTAAAATAACAATAAACTAAGATTAGTTTTTTAACAGAGATTTAATTAGATAATTTTAGGAAAAATTACATAGAAAACTGAAGATTTGTTATTTATTTCAAAACAAAATACTTGTTTAGCATTATTAATGGATTTTTTTTTATCGAATTGAAGTTATTATAAGTTTGTGATAATCATGGTTATATACTCCTTAAATTGGACAATTGAAGTAATAAACCAGTTTATTTGTACTGGAATAATAACTATTGCATTTATTTTGAGTTTTAAGAGTTATCGCAATTATAAGCATAAAATATTGCTTCTTTTATCATTAGCGTGGTTTACTTTAATATTTTATATATTTATTATGGGTTTAAGCTATCTTTTCTTGTCAAAAATACTATTTAGCATTGGCATCAGTGTTCTTACTATTGTGGGATTATTTTTGACATTAGGATTTGATTTGTTTTTTCAATACTCATATGATCCTAAGAAATTATTAATTATTGGATCAATTGCCACAGGAATATTTACAACAGTTTTTAAACCAAAATCTGTAGATTCCATCTCATTTCCTTCAGGTATAAGTAGCTTTAAGGCAGCAGGTCCATTATTTCCATGGACAGTATTATTATCTATTTTTGTTTGTCTCATCTATAATTTTTATTGTATTCAGATCTATCGGAAATCTCCAAAAGATGCAAAAAGAAGTGCAATATTAATTCTAATAGGAGGAACTATATTTGGATTTGTCACAATGGTTGGCTTTGTAATCGGATTAAATAACATAATACCGGGATTTTTAGGTATTTCTCTCTCAGTAG
The DNA here is from genome assembly GCA_030612265.1 of Promethearchaeum sp. GTDB lineage: Archaea > Asgardarchaeota > Lokiarchaeia > Sigyniarchaeales > Promethearchaeaceae > Promethearchaeum. Next base: position 15,996 of record JAUWOE010000013.1, on the reverse strand, counting down.
GTGCATTAATCTCGAGTTTAGCTTTCACTTTAGACCCACGACTTGTGAGAGTTCTTTTAACCTCATCTAATAATGCTAAAGTCAAATTACGCAAAGAACTTGAAGATCAATTAGTGCTAAGCGACGAACGTTTTCAAAATTTAGTTGAAACCATGGATGAAATAATTTATGAATTTGATTTAAATGGAAATTGTGTTTATACAAATGAATCTCATAAAAGGCTAATGGGATATCCTATTCAGGAATTTAATGTTCAAAAAATCCAAGATTTAATCCATATTGAAGATAGAGACGTTTTTTCTTCAATGTTGAAACGCGTAGATGAAGGAAAAGGAACAACAAATATGAAAACCCGTGTAAAATCAATTTCGGGAGAATATATTACATTTTTATCAAATGTTGCCCCAAAATTTGATCCCTCAAAAAAAAGAAACACGGGTTTTATTGTGTTAGCTCGTGATATTAATAAAATGGAGAAAAGTGATTTAAGATTAATCCGGTCTCAAAAAATGGAATCCATTGGGAAATTAGCAGGAGGCGTTGCTCATGATTTTAACAATTTTTTACAAGCAATTCTAGGGTACACAGATATATTGTTAATGGATACCGATAAAAATTGTGAAAACTATGAATATATTCAAAAAATCAAGAATGTTGCAAAAAATGGAGCAAATATAACTCGTCAACTCTTAATACTCTCTCGGCAACAAGAGGCTGAATTACAACTTATTAATATTAATGAAGAAATTTTGAAAATATATACATTTCTCAAGCATTCAATTCCAAAAATGATTGATATAAAGCTTGAATTATCCAAAGATATTAAATTAATTCATGGTGATTCAACTCAAATTCAACAAATAATAATGAATTTAGTTATAAATGCCCGAGATGCCATGCCGAATGGTGGAAAAATATTAATCAAAACTCAAAACACGCAATTAGATAGAAATTTTTGCGAAATTCACACTGACTTAACTCCTGGAGATTATTGTAGTATTTATATCTCTGATAATGGAAGTGGGATGCCAAAAGAGATTTTAAAACACCTCTTTGAACCTTTCTATACCACAAAACCAAAGGAAAAGGGATCTGGATTAGGACTTTCTATTGTTTATAACATTGTGAAGAAACATCATGGGACAATTCAATGCTATAGTGAATCTGGGATTGGAACAGAATTTAAAATTTATCTCCCTTCAACTGATGCCGAAAAATTCATTCAAATCGATCAAACTCAAATTGAAGATATGCCTAAGGGTTCAGAAACTATTTTATTAGTGGATGATGAAAAATCAATTTTAGAGTATGGGTCTAAAATCTTAACGAAATTTGGGTACAAAGTGTTAACAGCTACATCTGGCGAGCGATGTTTTGAAATGTATACCAAATCATTTAGTAGAGAAAAAAGAGTCGACTTAATAATCTTGGATGTCATTATGCCTGGGATGGGAGGTATTAACTGCCTCACAAAAATTATAAATTTATGGGATCCATTAGCAAAAATCATTATTTCAAGTGGTTTGGATATGAATGATGATAAAAACAATGTAATTAAAAAAGGAGCAAAAGCATTTATTAAAAAACCATTTAATACTACTGAATTGCTTAAATTAATCCGAGTTGTTTTAGATACAGAATAAATTAAAAAAATTCCTTGGAAATTCTCATATTAAAGAAGAAATGAGTAAATTTGATTTAAAAATTAGATAATTTAATAGATTTTTAAAAAATAAATAAAATGTGGAAACGTTCATTAAATTTATCTTAATTTTTATTTTCCAATTCAACCATACTACTAGCAACCTGATTGAACAGATCTGAGACCCCATTGCTATCCAAAGCAGATGTTTCAAAGTATAAATCAATATTAAATTCTTTTTTAAATATATCAACTTGATCTGGAGCAATAGCAGAAGGATTATTGGCAACCAAGTCACATTTTGTTCCCACTAAGAAAAACCGAATATCTTTATTTCCCCATGCACCCCCTTCTTTTAATAGATCGATCCAACCATATAATTTCTGAAGCGAGGAAATCCTAGTTAGGTCGAAACATAAGATCACACCCTTTGCACCCTTAATATAGTCAGCGAGGATAAATCTGAATCGTTCTTGCCCCGCAAAATCCCAAAGAAGTAGAAATGTTCTTTAAATTTATCTTATTCTTTATTTGCTAATTCAACCATACTGCTAGCAACTTTCGTGAAGAGCTCATTTACACCACTACTATCCAATGCAGATGTAGGAAAGTATAAATCAATATTAAACTCTCTTCTAAATAAATCAATCTGATCCGGAGTTATAGCCGTTGGAGTACTATGGACTAAATCATTTTTTGTTCCAACTAAGAAAAATTTAATATCAGGTTTATCCCATGCATCTCCTTTTTTTAAAAGATCAATCCACTCATATAATTTTTGAAGTGTAGATGCCCGAGTTAGATCAAAGCATAAAATTACGCCCTTTGCGCCTTTAATATATTCAGCTAAGATAAATCGAAATCGCTCCTGACCTGCAAAGTCCCATAGTAACATTATTATTTTATTAACATTTTTATCATCAATGATTTCTATCTTTTTCATGAAGAAATCAGTCCCGATTGTCATTTTGGTTGAATCTACGAATATATTACTAACAGAACGATGCAGAAGAGTGGTTTTTCCAACTCCCCCTTCACCAATTACAATTACTTTCTTCTGAATTTTTCTAATGGGTTTGGAATTATCCGGAGATGCATTGCTAGTTAAAATCATATTTAATTTCAATATATAATCGTGATATATGTTTTATAAGATTTTTTTGTAAAAATTATTAGAATTTTTTTTGGGGAGTTTTCAATTTTTTTAATAAATACAAAATTCCTTCTTTGGTGGTGAATTAAATTTAAATAAAATATTTTATCATTAAAGACTATTAAAGATTTGAAAATGAAAATCGCAGTTATTTGTGATCCTAAATCAATACCTCAAATTGAAGGGAAAAGCGCAAAAAAAACAATTGAATCAGAATATGACTTACAAGATAATGTGACAAAAACCCCATTAGGTGCTCTCCAAGAAGCTTTAAAGGATTTTGATAATAAAGTATCGTTTATCCCTCTTAATCTTGATTTACTTATTCATATAAAACCGAATTCTTATGATTTAATTATAAAAGCAAGAAATGTAACATCTACTAAACATCAATCAGCACAATTTATCGGCCTCTTGGATTTAACCGAAATCCCATATTGTGGGTCTCAAATTGATGCAATTACAATATGTAAAAATAAACCGCTTTTCAAATCGCTTTTACAATTAAATTACATCGCGACACCAAAATTTCAAATATTGAAAGTTCAAGGTGGAAAAATCCCAAATATTCGAAAAGATTTCAAATTTCCACTGATTTTAAAATTTTTCAAAGCAGGAATCCACGCTCAATCAATACTGGATAAAGTTATTACAAATTCTGATGAAATCTATGAAAATTTAAACATCTATTTGAAGAAATCAAAAAATTATTTTGTTTTACTGGAAGAATATATTATTGGAAGAAAATTCTATCTACCTATTTTGGGAAACGAATTAAACGGGAACATTCGTTTTTTACCTGCAATTGAAACAGTATTTTCAGATGAAGAAGATCTTCAAGAGAAATTATTGTCGAATTCAAATTCACTGGAAAAAAAATTCATGGAAATAACTAACCCTTTAATTAAACATGCACGTAAAATGGCGATTAAAGCCTATAATTTCTTTAATTGTCGCGATTATGCGATGGCAGTGTTCATATTGGATGAAAATACCAATAACCTATTACTTCATGAATTGAATCCGTTGACTAGTATTTTGCCGGGTGGAAAAATCAGTATTGCTGCAGAACACTTAGGAATTTCTTATTCTGAAATTCTAAATGATATAATTTTAGTCACTTTACTTAGATATGATATAAAATTGAAAGGGAAATATGCTAAACAATTGAAAAATTTAAAAAATTAAAAGCAATTTATCCATACCTGCTATTCAGATTTTTTTATTCGATTTCCATAATTGTCTAAGATTAAATCCCGTAAAATTTTCTTGTAATAAAGATTTTCAATTTATCCGAAGTTATCCTCCTCATTAGGAAATATCCAAACCTTTGAATGAAATTAGATGATATATAATGCACTTTAGGTTTCTTTGATGAAATAATTTTAAATAATTTTTTTGCAACTATTTGAGGTGATGGTCCACGTATCATATTTCTAACAACAGTTTCCCATGTTTGCTTTGCTGCTGGATAATAAGGAGATGTTTTAGGCGTCGGAAGCGCATTTAGTAATTTTTTCAATGATGTTATACTATTTTCCTCTGTATATTCATAAGTTTCTTCCCCACTACCTGCTTGAGGGGTGTGCATATTCACATTAAAAGGTGTATTAATTACTCCCGGATTTAATGAGACAACTTTAATATTAAAAGGTTTGAGTTCAAGCCTAAGGGTTTCTGTTAACATTCTTATCGCTGCTTTGGAAGATGAATAATGAGAATGGAAAGGTAATGGAATATATCCGCCTAATGAAGCATTATTTATGATAAATCCGCCATTCTTCCTCATATAAGGTAAAGCATTTTGAATAACTCGTAAATGACCAAAATAATTTAAATCTAATTGCGCTTTTGCATGTTCGATTGAAAGGGTTTCAATTGGTCCAAAATGACCATCCCCAGCATTATTTACTATGATTCTTACTCCTTCCGACATAAGTTTTGGTATTGTATTTGAAACAGAATTAGAATCTGTTATATCTAAAGGAACAAACTTAATTTTTTCAATTAAATTATCTAAATTTATGAGAATTTCCTTCGATATGTGGATTTTCCCTTTAACTAGAATTTCTTTGGAGGATTTTCGATGTTTTATCAGATATTTTGTGTGCATCTCCAAATATCGGTTTTTTAATAGATCCTTATTTAATTTTTCAGGATGTCGAGATGTTCCAATAACCTTATACCCCTTAAATGTCAAATAAATAGCACATGTGAGCCCAATTCCGCTTGACGCCCCAGTTATTAATACTTTTTCTTTTCTCAAAATATTTCACCTATAGAAATGTATCTGTGAATTAGACTAATTATTATTGCTATTATTAATTATTAGGAAGAGAAATTATTTTTTCTATTATCTCTATCTCTTTATCTAAAGAATCAACCTGATGGCGCTTCATAGTGAGGTTGTTCCTCTTGAAAATTGACATAATCTCGTAACATTTTAAATGCAAACTCATCAATCTCACCAAAATTGAAATATTTCGTTAAAAGTTTCAAAATATTATGAGTTAACACTTTCAATTGAGGAAAATCCGCCATTGGATAATAAAAAAACAATTTATCCATAAGATCTTTTAAATCACGTTTATTAAGCGGTTTGGGAATAGGACTCATCAATTATAAGAAAAATTTTCTTCTGAAAAAATAAATCCCCTTATCGATTTTTAAGTTTATATAAATTCTCATATGTCATCCAATTTATACATCATTTGATTTAACATTAGTAATTTTTTTACCAAATTCCGAATCATTCATGTGTCGAATAGATGAAAAAGCATATGTCAATCCCACAACAAGTATCCCCAGAAGTGAAGCTAATAAGAAAAGATATTTAATTCCGATTAAATCAGCAATAGGTCCCGAAAGAATGATGCCTAAAGGCATTGCTATCGAAGTCATCAAACGAATGATAGAAAAAACCCGTCCCATTGCCTCAGGCGGAATTGCAAATTGGATGATCGTACTTAGCATCGTTTGTAGAATTGGCACACCAAAAAATCCGATCAGACTCCCAACGAACATCACCCAGAATTGCTGATAGGGAGTCAAGGCAATAATCGCAATACCTATAAATATGAGGATTATCCCGAGTAAGAAAACATTTAGTTTATTCTTCCACTCTTTTTTTGCGGATGTCGCGATTGCTCCCGCAACTATTGAGAATTGCATCCCTACGGAAACGAAAGCCATATCCATTTCTGTCCCCCCCATGATCACGATAAATGAATAAAGAAAATTGAGTATTTATTGGTATTAATAAGAAGTTAGTGAGCATAGCCAGAATTAAAATAGTGGTTAAACCTTTCACACTCCGAATAATCTGCAATCCTTCCTTGAATTTAGCTTTAACTCCTTGATCTGATTTATGAGTCTTTACTTTTGGAACAATTTTTGGAATTTTAGCCTTTAATAACAAGCTGAGGGCGAACAAAGATGTAATCACATCCACCCATAAAATATTTTCAATTTTCGGAATAGCTACCATAAGTAAGGCTCCAAAGATCGGTCCAAGCATCTGGGAGAGAGCGGTGAAAAGTTGACTGATACCATTTATTCGTGATAGTTTTTCCTTGGGCACCATCAAAGAAACAATGGTCATGAAAGCAGGAGAATGAAACGACTGAAAGATCGCCCTTAAGAAATTTAATCCAATAATATACCAAATATTGCCAAATCCAAGATAGAACAAAAATATCAACAAAGCTGTCGTAATTGCTTGCAAAAAATCGGTGAGAACAATCATCTTCTTTTTATCCCATTTGTCTACTAAGACTCCTGCAAGAGGACCGATGAGAATGCCTGGAATGAAAGCCAAAAACATAGATACAGACAAAAAGAAAGAACTTTCTGTCTCTATCGTAATTCACCAAATTAGCGCAAATTGAACAATCTCTGATCCCAAGATGGATACTATCTGCCTAAACCATAAACGTTTAAAATGTCTATAGTTTTTAGACTCAAGTTCTTAAGATGCTGAATGTTCCGAATTATTTTGCAATTCTGTTGTCATAAGTAAGTTTCTCTCTTTTTCTTTCTTCTTTCCTTCTTCTCACCATAATTCAAGATGAAGAACGATCTTCAACAATAATACTAAGAAGCTGAACCCAATTAAACTAAATAGAAAGAGCCATGGTCGCCCTTTTTCTTTTTCAGGAATAACATAACGCACAATCGTGTATAAAATTACACCAGATATGAAAGAAAACATGAGATAAAGTATTTCAAGATTTAAAGGTAGGAGGAAATCAAGAACAAGTCCTACAATGATACCGAACAGTGTCGCCACTGATAACATGATTTTTTTGAGACCCTTGTCTTCAAATTCAACTGTAATATCTAAATCCGAGAAGATAACTCGTCGCTTATACCTGCTGGAAATCAATGTATTAAACAAGGCAAAAAAGAAGAAAAGCAGTACAGCTACTATTTCCACTTGAATTAAGCCAATAATTATGATACCGATTAAGAAATGGTAAATAAAGGAAGTTATCCGACGTAACTGGTTGAGATGGTCCAAAATGTGATCATGAATAGTTGCTTTTTTCTGTTCAATTTCTGTCAAAAACTGTTTTTCCTGTTTCTGAAGACTGAGTAATGTTTCAGTGAGTTCGCGGAGGGCATCTTCATCATGATGTTCCAAGTGTAATTCCTCGGAAATCATAATTTCAAGACTTTTTTCCACAAGTTCCAAATTACCCTCCATATGCACTAAATCCCGGGCTTTATGTTGCGTAGTGGATTCAACTCGTTGTAAGATAAATTTCTCGCTTAGGTGATTGAAAGCAAAACCCAATAACACAAAGAAATATTCAAAAGCTGCTAAATGAAGAGGGAATTCTGGCAAATTTTCAGATATTTCAGGTAGAACAATTAAAAAGAAATAAGAAATAGAAATTCCGGCAATAATAGAATCATTCAAATGAATTTCCTTATGATAAAGTTCAACAAAGAAAAATGCGCTTCCAAAAAGAAATGCAATGAACACTAACCAGCCCGTGATTTCCGTCATGTGATATGTTGGGAGCCATATACTTAAATAATTTTTTTTTTAATCTAAAAAGAGTTAAAAATTGAAAAATAATAAATAAAAAAATTAAGGAAAAAAAAGATAGATATATTTATACTACTTATTAACAGTTGTTCCGCAATATTTGCAGAAATTATCTATCGGTTCTAGTTTACTACCACAATAACTGCACACTTTTGAATTGATCGGAGTTCTCTTCGTTGTTGCCCTAGTGCTTCTCCCTTGAGTTTTACCCCCACATTCTGAGCAGAAGATATCTCCAGGTTTCATAGCAGCACCACATCTTATACATAAAGACTCAGTTTTGGAACTTAGTGTTATTTGAGACTGTTTCCCATATGCCGAGGGTTTAGCTACGCCGGCTGTACTTGTTGCCTGAGTTGCTGTGGGTTGAACCCCTTCTTTGAATTTCTTTTGTTTCTGCGTCTTCCGAGCTGCTATTGCAAAAATTATTACTAATCCCGCAATTACTCCAAAAAATATTAAAGTTGGTCTAAAATCAGCCCACTGATCAACATAAGTCTTGTCTGTGTCATAGGTTACATCAAAAGTAATATCAACGCTTTCCTCGGAAGTGCTCATTGGGTCAAAATATATAAAGAAATACCAGTTTCCGTCCATCTGAATTTCTATACTCGTTTCCCCTATGAAATTCACTGCTTCTTCAAAATATAAAGCGTCACTAAAATCAGGAACACCGACTGATTCGTATGATATGGATATATCGACATCAATATTGGAAGAACTATCACCGTTATACCATACTAAGTATACATCCTCAGTATTTCCGACAAAATATTCACCTGAATCAAAATCTCCTGTGTTCTCGTAATAGAATTGTGTGGATTCTCCATAATACCAGTTATTAAAGTTTTGAATATTTACTATGAAGAAATCAACTGCCGCACTTGAATTGAAATCGAACTGCACGCTTGACCCCGATCTTAGGAAAATTGAATAATATTCATAATAATTGGGCTGAAGTGTTATTGAATAATTGCCTCCACCAGTTTTCGTGGTCAAACCAAAATCATCAAAGGGATGATCAGCTATTGCAAACGAAACTACGCCCGGGGAACTTTGAATCGTGAAAGTCATTGTTGATCCAGAATCGATGTTTTCATATTCGTACCAGTATTCATTAAAATTAAGAGTTTCAGTAGATCGATAATTGACGGTCCCGCTATCATCATAACTGCTCCCAGGAAATGCGAATGCAACACCTAATAGTGGCAAAAATATCAATAGAAGGATGATTGCGAACACTACTCCTCCCCCAACATATACGGGCGAGTAATACCATGGTCGATAGTAGTACCCCCACCACGGAGAATACCACCATCGCCGATACCAAGGTCTATAATAATAACTACGTCGAGGATAATGATTTCGATGGGAATATGGCCCACTTCGACCACTTCGACCACTTGTTACTGTTCTTCGTGCTCCTGTTCGACCAAATGGTCTACTAGATGCCCGACTGCTACTCCTAAAACTGCTTCTAAAACTACTGCTGCTGCCTCGAAGACCTCCTCCGAAACTACCACCACGAAATCCACCAGAAAATCCGCCACCGCCCCGAGGCATTTTAACTTGCCACCTCTTGTTCTGCGGATGATTTTACTTGGGTTTTGAACAGAAAATTGCGATTAATTGCTAACAACAATAATAGCATAGATATAATTGAAAAGAACAACCCTAAACCATCTACTGAAGCACCAGCTGTCGTTCTAAAGGCAATTGCGTAAAGTATCCATTGTAATATCATCAATCCGATTGTGATATATGGAATTAGTATCTTTATTACATTCGAAACAAAAAAATTTCGCATATCAGAAATAGCCCCGTAAAAGATCGAAAATAGCGCAAGAACTCCAAAAATTACGACTAAATAATTGCATATGACAACTAATACCCATATTGCTCCACTTCTTACAACCAGAGGTCCTAATGGAGTGAAATAATCAGCCCCAGAAAAAAATCCATAAACACCAAACGCTGGCATTAGAATCCCAAAAATAAATGCTAAGAGTGTGACAATACTCGCAACATAAAATTCCGCAGTTTTAGGATCTGCTACGCTAATCAACCCAATATCATCGATGTTTTCATCTGGAATGTATGTCCAGCAATCATGTAAACTGCAAACGCCCAGTAACTTATCATCTTCGATAACAGGAACGACGTTAACATTCATTTCTTGCATCGCTTTGAATGCTTCTGTTACTAAAGTTTCTCGAGATACTGGAGTAATAATATACATTGCATCAGTAACTAGTGTAGTTTTCGGATCTTTTCCCTCAGCAACGACATTTTGGACAATGTCATAATCACAAATGACACCCAAAACTTTTTTAGACTTTATATCGATTACAACTAAATCTGGAACATTTGATTCTTTTATTTTCTTAGCTGCTTCCACTACTGAAGCGGTAGAATCAATTGTAATATATTCATCATCGATAATCAAGTCTCCAACTTTATAATCTTTTTTCGCCGACATAAAGATTCACCTAAAGGTTTCCTTTATTAACAAAATATCTGTGACACTGAAAAAAAAACCTTATGTTATAATTATAAAAAGAAAAACATATGCTTTTGTGATATGAAACTACAGTGACCAATTGATTTGTAGAAATCATATGAAACATATGGTAAAGGAATTCTAAAATATCGGAAGGAAAAAGGGATTTTTAAGAATATACTACCTTGAATTTAACCGTTGGTAAATCTTACGATTTTTTTTATAAATTTCTACGAATTCTTTGAACAGTTTATCATATATATACTTATTTTCTTGGTTAGGTTTGAATATTTTTGAAAATTCGGTTAATTCACTAATATCATCGAATTTAATATATCCCAGACCAACTGATGCAACAAAAGCTGCCCCTTTTGCATTAGATTGAATTGGATTTTTAACTCTTCTGATGGTTCGATTTAACACATCTGCATAAATTTGACACCACACATCTGAAACAGCACCACCTCCAATAATGTTTAGTGGATCCATTTTTTTTCCAGCCAGCTTTTCAACATACATTAACGCCCATCTTGAATTAAATGCAATCCCTTCAAACACAGCTCGCACAGCAAAATCTAAATTATGTTCTAGAGATAAATTGTGAAACCCACCTCTAACAGTGTGATCATCAATGGGAGTCCTTTCTCCGTAAAGCCAGGGAGTGAATATTAAATTTTTACTCCCTGCAGGAATTTTTTCGGCAATTTCATCTAAATCCGCATAACTATGTGGTTTTTCTTCATTTGAATTGAAATAAACGAATTTATCCCTTAAAAATGTTAAACAAGCACCTGCAGTGTCTTGTTCAGATGCAATAAAATATCTTTCAGGGTTTGCTGATGGAATGGCAGCAATATTATGAAATAAATCAGTGGTTTTTTTTGGATAATGGCATATTACAAACGCTGAAGTTCCCAAATAGATGTGTCCTTCATAGTTTTTTACAGCACCAGAACCAATTGCCGCCATTTGAAGATCACCAGAACCACCTATAACTTTTAAATTATGTGGGATTCCTAATTTGTCTGCAACTTCTTTCGTCACCGTTCCTAAAACATCGGTAGATTTTAATAAATCAGGAAATTTGTCTTTATCAACTCCTAAAATCTTTATTAGCTCATCATCGTAATAGATATTATTGAGATCTCGACAATTTGTAATCCAGTTTAACTGTATTGAATCAAAAGTTGCAGAAAATTTTCCAGTTAGCTTGAAATTCATATAATCTTTGCTATCCAAAAATTTGTAAGTTTTTTTATAAATTTCGGGATATTCATGTTTGATAAATAATATGTGAGAAATAGGATCTTTTCCTGTTAAAGTGGGACCTCCTCCCGTTTTTTTTATCCATTTTATTACTTTCCTCAAACCATATCCAGAAACAATAATTATTCCTTTCATTATCTTTTGAATATAAGGCGCTCCACGCGCATCCAACCAGCTTATCGCATTCATTAAATGATTGCCTTTAGAATCTAAAGCCACTGTACAACCCCATTGCCCCGAAACACATATTGCAACAAGATCTTCAAGTGAGATAGTTGTTTTAGCGATTAACCGTTTTGCTGCAATTAAAAATGCATTCCACCATTCATCTGGATTTTGCTCTGCACCGTTTTCTGGTATTAGATATAAAGGTGTTTTCTCAAATTCCCAGCCCACAACTTCCCCAAATACCGAAATAATAGCTACCTTTACACCACTGGTTCCGTGATCTACGGCCATTATGTATTTTTTTGGTTTTCTTTGATCTGGATTCATACTATTCATTCCATAATCCTTTCAAAATTCTATTTTCTTAACATTACCATTTTCATCTATCGATTGAAAGATGAGTGGGGATTTTTTATCTTCTGATTTTTCGTCTATTGAAAGAGAATTTTTCATTAAATCAACGAAATCCCAAAAATTGAGACATGCTTCGGGTGGTAAAACACCAGTTCCTTTTACTTTTCCTCGAATCATTAAAATAGTGCCCAATGCACAAGGCATACCCGTTCCATAGCCTAAACCTTGACCTTTACCTACACCTTCAGAAACCAGTGAGAAAACGTAGGTTCTTTTTTCGAGAGTTTTCTTTTTCTTTCCTTTTACCACAATCTTGACACAGCCTTTAGCTTCTCCAAAATCGATTTCTTTAAGAATTTTATCACGTTGGTTAATTAGATAGGCTGTAGCAAAATTATAAGGAATTACTTCTTGGCCATTTGAAAGCTTAATTGGGTCTTTAGAATCTAAACCGCATGCATGAATTGCTCGAGTAAGTTGGTAATATTTTTCAGGTAATACCGATCCTTTATTAGTAACTTTTAACAGTCCTTTATCTTTAATGAACATCGGTAAAGTAATCGGTTCTGGATGAGGATACGGATATACTCGATATTTTCCCGGTAAATTAATAAAATCGACATCTTCTTCATGAGCAGCACTTTCATTGGGTTTTATTAAAGCAGCTTTTCCATCAAGAAACATTGGAATATCGTTAGATAAGCAATAAAAACGGTGACCTATGACCCCAGCACCCTCATTTAGTTCACCACCGTGAATATGAAACATTTCTATTGACTCACACACCTCAAGCAATTCATTTGCAGCATAGCCGGCTAATAAATTTGTTACTCCAGGGCTTGATCCCATTCCAATTAATGCAATAATTCCCGCTTTTTTAGCCAAGGCATCTAATTCTAAAGCATCATATGTTGCACCTGTATCATCACAAACATCAACATAATTAATCCCCGCTTCTATGACTTCGGATAAGATTATTTTTTCGAATTTATAATAAGGACCTGTGCAGTTTACAACCACATTGGCGCCCTTAACTGCATTCTTAATACTTTCTTTATCCATAGCATCAAATTCTACTGCCGATACTTTATCATTTAGTCCCTTAGCCATTTCCTCAGCAGCCAGAATGTTAATATCTGCAATTACTATCTCGTCAAAATCATCAGTGTTAGAAAGGAATTTTGAAACTACACTTCCCACCACTCCTACTCCACCCAAGATTACAACTTTATTTCCCATATTATTAAGCTCGTGAAAATAGCATTTAATTCTATTTCTTTATATTTTATGAAGAAAGAGACGCAATTTTTTTAAGCGTGGATTACGAAAAGAGTGATATAACTCATAATTCTATATATGATTTAATTGAATATTGAATGATAAATGATGGTTAAAATGAAAAAAGCAAAAATTGTAGAGTTAGGAGGAATTTTAGCAGTAATTCTTATAGCTTTCATTATCCCTTCAACGATTTTTACTCCAGCACAAGAAGAGGGCAGTTCAGCAGATCCATTGTTGATTGGAACAACAAGTTTTGGTTACGATCTTGATCCTCAAAATGCTTGGGATAGGGCTTCCTTTGATATTATTCATCAAGTTAGTGAAGGTTTGTTTGCTCATGATTTGTCTGATCCTTATCTGAGGATTATTCCAAGATTAGCCGCAGATTGTGGTACTTGGAGTAATGACAATTTAGAATTTACCGTTACTCTACGTGAAGGAGTTACATTCCACAATGGAAATCCGTTTAATGCAGCCGCAGTCAAAGCTTCATTTGACCGCTTAAATTATCTTATTGAACGTGGAGAGCTTCAAACAGCAGCATTATATGAACCATTAAATAGAGAACTAGTAATTAAATCAGTTGAAATAATTGATCAATATACTGTTAAATTCATATTGAATTACGTCTTCGCTCCATTCGTTGCACTATTATGTTTTTCTGGGTCAATGATTGTAGATGCATCAGATATGCCAGCAAGCACAATAATTACTCCTAATGGGGCATTAGTCGGAACGGGTCCTTACAAATTCATTGGTAATGATGGTGAAAAAGTAGAATTTGAATCCTATGAAGATTATTACCGTGGAGTTCCTGCAGTAAAGAAATTCACATTTGTCAAATATGACTCCACTACCTCAATTTCACAAGCATTATTATCTGGAGAGATTCATATGGGGAATTACGATCCTGACTACTTAATCAATTTCTTGGGTTCAGATAAATTAATAGTAGAAGAACCAAAACCTGGTTCAATTATTACTTATATGTTAATGAATAATACATTAATTAATAAAACAATAAGGCAGGCAATTAGCTATGCAATTGATTATGAATATATAATCCACAGCATTTTCAGAGACTTAATAGTAAGAATGACATCTGTGATTCCTCCTGGAATTGCATACCACCAACCACAAAATGTTGCCAACTATAATGTATCAAAAGCTCGACAAATACTAATAGAGGCAGGTTTATCAAAAGGATTAGATGAAGATTCCGCTAATTCTGAATGGATTTTATTAGCAGAGAGTGCACACCCAATAGCAAACTATAATTACAATTACAACGAAGGTAATATCATTCGGGAAGATATTGGAGAGTTCACAAAGCTAAACCTCAAAAGAATAGGTATCAATATTACAATGGACTCTTGGTCCAATTTATATTATAAATGGCCATGGAATGAACCTCAAATCGATATAGTAATGGTAGGTTGGTTACTAGATTACAACGATCCATTCAATTTTATCAATCCTTTATTATCTAATACATCTTATTCAAACAGTGCAAAAGTTAATGATCCATGGCTCCAAGAGAAAATGATGGAAGGATTAACTGAATTTAATGAAACTGCGCGAGCACAAATATACTATAAGATTCAAGAATATATCGCAACTGATTTAATGCCTTGGGTATTTATCGGTTTCAACAACGGAGTTTCAGTCCATTCAACCCATGTAACAGATATTCAAAGAAATTCTATGGGATATCTATACATCTTTCCACTCACTTGGTATGGTGAAAAAGCAGAAATTAGTGATAATTTTTTCCAATATTGTAATAATTGCGGGGCTCCTCCTGCAGAAACAATTAAAATTCTGGGTTACAATTTAATCGTTATGTTAGGCGTTATTTCAGCTACTGTTATGTTAGGCGTTATTTCAGCTACTGTTATAACAATCATAAAAAAACACAGAAAAGATGATGGTTAAAATGAAAAAAACAAAATTTATCGCATTTTTAGGAATATCAATATTTATCCTTGTAGCTTTCAGTGTCCCTTCCACGATTTTTACTCCAGCAAAAGAAACTGGGAGTTCGGCAGACCCACTATTGATTGGAACAACAAGCTTTGGATATGATCTTGATCCTCAAAATGCTTGGGATAGTGCTTCTTTTGATATTATTCATCAGGTTAGTGAAGGTTTGTTTGCATATGATTTAGGAGATCAATACTTAAGAACAGTCCCAAGATTAGCAGCAGATTGTGGTACATGGAGTGAAGACTATTTAGAATTTACCGTTATATTACGTGAAGGTGTTACTTTCCATAATGGAAATCCTTTTAATGCAGCAGCAGTTAAAGCTTCCTTTGACCGATTAAATCATTTAATTCAATTAGGAGAACTTCAAACGACAGAATTATACGAACCATTAAATGGAGAACTATTAATTAAATCGGTTGAAATAATTGATCAGTATACTGTAAAATTTGTATTGAATTATGTGTTTGCTCCTTTCTTATCGTTATTATGCTTCACTGGTTCAATGATTGTAGATACATCAGATATGCCAGCAGACACAATAATTGCTCCTAATGGGGCATTAGTCGGAACGGGTCCTTACAAATTCATTG
>JAUWOE010000214.1 GCA_030612265.1 Promethearchaeum sp. | reverse complement strand
ACTGCGGCTTTGACTGCAGATGGAACGGTCTCGAATGCGTTGAAGAATAATTCTTTCTACAAAACCTTTAAATAATAACATAATCACAAACCTATTATGCCAGAGATGTCCCAAGAGGAAATTGACCAGATGCAGGAAAAGCTCAAGAACATGAGCCCAGAAGAATTAAAAGGCAAGTATATCATTGGTGAACATCTTGATATTGATCGACCTACGTTATGGGACAGAAAATCCCAAATTATTGAAAAATTAAAGGAGCGATAAACTATGGTAAGAACAGAATTGAAATTTGCAGGTTATGGTGGTCAAGGAGTCATAACATTAGCATTATTAACTGCTAAGGCTGCTTTAGAAGAAAAAAAAGAAGTATCTCAGAGCCAAGCATACACCGCAGTTGCTAGAGGCGGATCTGTATGGGCAGAGACGGTAATTAGCGACGAGGAAATTGATTATCCGAGAGCTATGGACCCAGATTATATGATTTTACTATCTATTGATGCTGCAAAAAATCATAAAAAAGAACTTAAGAAGAAAACAGGGGCATTCATTACCGACCCAACTTCTTTGAGGAAATTTAAATCAAAGAAGAAAACACATTATCAAATCCCCGCAGCTCAAATAGCAATAGAGCAATTTAATATGCCAGTTGTAGCTAATGTTATTCTTTTTGGAGCAATTGTAGAAATTTCAGGGATAGTATCTAAGGAATCCGCACGAAAAACTATTGAGAGCACAGTTCCTCCAAAAACTTTAGAAATTAACTTGAAAGCATTGGATGAAGGATTTAGATATGCCGAACAATTGAAGTTAGAGATTTCAAAAGAACAAGCAGTTAATGTTACAGCCTAAATCTCATTTTTTCATGTTTTTTTGTTATTTTTCATTATTTTCTTTACGTTTCTTATAAATTTTAATTTTTAAAATATATTTTAATGAATGGTATTCGATAAAATGAACGTCGTAATACATTATAATTAAAATTGAACAATGTATTTTCTCGATATTCACGCCTTTTATTAGGAAAATAAATTTGAAGGAAAAACGATTTTAAGCAATTTTACTGAATAAAATTTTAGTAGGAAGCCCACCAATTAAATAAACTAAAAATTCAAAAAGAAATGATCCATCAACAACCTGAATACCGTTCATACGACTTTCAAATGCATCAATAGTATTTCCAAGTAAGTTACCCACCGTGATCATTATACAATAATTTATAATATCGTTAGCTTTTTGGGTTCCGTATTCTTTCACAAGATTATTAAGAGCTTTCTTTGAGGGATTTTCTTTACTTTCAGCGAAATGTTGTGCAAATGCTAGAGCTATAATTTCATCTTTTTTAAGACCTTGAAAATCCAAATCCAGGATATTTTTGATTTCTTCATCAGTGCATCCTGATTCTATTGCCATCTTTGTATGCCCCCATTCACAATATCGACAACCATTTACAGCAGTTACGGCAAGCATGATTCGTTCTGAAAATTCATTGCTTATTCGCTTGGATTTCATAGTGTCCACAAAAATCTTTCGATTTCTTAAGATGGTTTGCATTGTTTTCATGAAAGATCGAAAATTAAACGTTCTTTTTGTAAAAAAGTGATTACTTCCATAATTTAAGATATTGTTTCTGTTCATTGGTTTATCTGTTAAACAATCATTTGATAAAGATACATCGATTTCGTTCATGATAAAATCACTTAGTTGATTAAAAGTAAAAAAATAGATAATTTTTTCGAAAAATAATAATCATAATACAAATTTTCAATCAGTTTCATATACGTGGTATAACTTAATTACATATAATTATGCCAATACTATCAGTTCGTCTCGATAAAGAAATAGAAGATAAGATAAATTTATTAATAAAAATACGGAAAATTCAGGATAAATCTGCTTTTATAAGAGGATTGCTTTCTAAATCATTGCAAGAAGAATTAATAGAACATTATTGTGATCATGTTAAAATTGGAAAAATTAGTCTTTGGAAAGCAGGCGAATTATTAGGATTATCTCTAAGAGAAATGATGATTGAAATTGGAAAGCGTAAAATTACTTTATTTGACGAAAAAGCATTAATATTAGATTTGAAATTTGCTAATTTATAAGTTAATTACAATACTTGGAAAAATTATAATGTATCTATAAAAAATAAATTGTTTTTTTGAAATAAAATATAGTATTGTATTAAGTGTAACATCATATATCATTGCTATAAATCATCTAATTTTCATGAACTATCCACATGTCATCGAATTACGTGAAACAGCAATTTCACGCAAAACTCTATAGTTTCACATGTTATCTAAATATTAAATTTTTATTTGAAAAAAAAACAGTGTAATATCATATCTTGAATTCAATTAAGTTTGAAAAAAAAGTGAAAACGAAAAAAACTATTTGTATAAATGGGCGAATACCTACAAAATTGTGAAGGTTGATATTTACGTTTGAAAAAAGAATAATTATTATCAATGAAAATATAAAAATTAGGTAAAATATCTTATTTTTATAAACAAAACAAAACCTTAGGATTAAATTAAAAATGATGTATAAACATAATTCGCCATCTTATTCTAAATTTATTTTAAAATCAGCAAGTTTTTTCATAATTTTACTTATAGCATTTTCACAATATTCAATTTTGGATTTTGAAAATTCGTATTCAAACCCAACATTGGAAAATAAAGAAAATAAATTAGCAAACAATAACATAGACACACCACAATCAGCTCTGGATTATTTAGTTTTCCAGAATAACCCCATCTTTTTCATTGTTAATGAGAAGGGTTATATTGATTATGGATATTATAATTTATGGTTTGAAGGATTCTATCATGATTATTATTGGATGACTTATTTATCAATTAATGATGGAACCGTTTGGGCTTTAGATGATTTTTTTATTGTAGAAAGTTTAACCAACCTAACAGATTTTACTGATGGAGGTTTTACACGGCAATTAGTTGCAGAAACGATACTCCAACACCCTGAAGAAGATGTTTATGTAAAAAATCAGATTAAACTCTATCCAGATGAGGAATTTTTTGTAATGACTTTCATGATTTGGAGTGAAACAATTAATATTAGTTCAGCAGAATTTTTTATATATAACGATTTGGATATTGATGAAACAAGCACCGATGATAATGCAGAATATGATTCATCGACTCAACTTATTTACGCAACTGATAAAACTAGTCATAATACTCTAGGATGGATTTCACCTTATTCATTAACCTCTTGGGATTTAGGAGGAACTGTTGAAATAGAAGATAATGTAATTAATGATAATTTAGGGGAAACTATTTCTGTTTCTAACCAAGATGTTTCTATTGCAACAAAATATGAAAAAAAAAATTTTAACGCAAATGAAACTTGGGTAGTTCCAATAATCTATGGTTTTGGAATTTCTGAATCGGATATTGATGCAAAAACAGTGGATATTAAGGATAATTTCATTGATGATTTCTCAGTCTTGGATTTTACTGCAAATTTAACAGACAATCCTTCAGTAAACGCAACAATTTTAAATGGCGGTCAGAATGAATTAACTCGAAATGTTAGCGTTTTTAGAAATGGAACATACCTTCAAAGCCAAGAAATTACATTATTACCAGGTGAACTTGGAAATATAAATTTTAATAATCTTATACTAAATTCTGGTGAATATAATGAGATATCCGTTTCAGTAAATGATACTATTAATGACTATGAACCGAATAATGAAATATCTAACACTTATCTATATCAACAACGATTTAGAATTCATTTTAAAGATCTTGATGGATTTGATGTTGAAGGATTAATTGTCTCATTATATGATAATACTACTCAAACTTTGATCGATTCAAAATTAACCGATGAATTCGGAAATGCTACTTTTATTGATCTTCCAGAAAATAATTATACACTTGAAGCAAATGCATCTTGGGTAAATAATCAACTAATTCACCAAGAAAATTTTACGTACCCTGAAGTAGGAATTTCTTATCAAATTCAGACCAATTTAACAACCTTAATTTTACATATTGAAGATGTTGAAGGAAATTCATTAAAAAACGCATCTATCGATATATCCGAGGATTTAAATCCTGGTGTTATTATATGGTCCGGAGTTTCTGATCAAAATGGTAATATAACATTTCAATTTTTAAATCAGACCTATGATATTAACGTTTCTTACTATAGGTACGAAACTTTGTTAATATTAGAACCTATTTTAGATATAAGCTTAATTGAAAAAACCTATTACACTCATCAAGTTTCTCTAACTAATTTAACATTTCACTTTAAAACGAGTATTTCTCAAGAAAATTTAACTGGAGCACAAGTAGAATTTTATGAAAGAATTAATTCAAGCTCATATGGAAATTATATTGGATTTGAAATTGCAGATTCCATTGGAAATGTAAGTATATGTTGGTCTGCTCTTATAAATTATTCAATTCGCGTTTCTTTTTTCTCTGAATATAAACCTATAGGAGATAGCGAAGCTGATGCATTAAATTTTACCAATTCTCCATACAGCGCTTATATTTTTCGTGATATTAATGTATCATTAGAAGGGACGACTTTGGATGAATATTCAACAGAAATTATTTTATTTGAATCAATAACTAATAGCTATACTTGGAAAGAAGATATTGATATCAAATTTATGTTTAACGTATCGGGGCCTGATTTTGAAGGGCCAAAATGGGCAAATGAGACATTTATAACAATTAAAAACCAAAATTTTGATACAGTTTATGATGGGAATGCCACAATTATATCTAATCAGATGGGAAATCACAGTTTCATTTTAAATACATCAAGTGAATATTTTACATCTGGTAATCCTGAAATTTACACGGTAAATATCTTCGCACAAATCTATGGATATGCAAATCCTGCTCTTGTAATGTTATCATTTAGTATCAACAATATAACCACAAATATGGATTTAGAATCAACTTCTGCTACTTTATTTTGGAAAGATAATTTTACAATATCAGCTTCTTATAAGGAAGCAATAAGCGGTAATCCAATAAAAGAAGGATATGCAACTGTATCTTGGGGTACTTATTTAATAGATTACCCTTTGGAAAATCAAGGAGATGGAAATTATACAATTGAAATTGATACATCATTAGGTTCTCCAGGGAATTATGTTGTAAACGTTGAATGTTTTATGGAAAATCATAATGCTGATGACATGAAATTCTATTTAAATGTACAAAAAATCCCAACTACAGTGAATGGTTCAATATTATATGATTCAAGGCATTGGCAATATGTTACTACTCAAAATCTAACGTTAGAGTATAATTTCACTGATTCTTATCGAAATATTTCAATTCCAGATCTTTCTCCGATGTATCAGTTAATAAGTTCGGAAACTGATGAAAAATTTACCGGTTATCTGACATATACAGAATCAGGAGTCTATTCATTTGATCCTACATCAGCCTTGCTACCAATAGGAAACTATCACGGTTTAATAGATTTTAGTATAGATAATTATCATTCTAGTTATGCTAGCGTTCAATACGAAATACTTTCTATCCCTACTTCTTTGAATGATACAACAATACCTGAAATTCCATACGAACTTAATTGTTATAGTTCTTTTATATTAGATATACAATATCTAAATATGTTTGAGGTAGGCCCCGTTACTCAAGCTAATGCTACGTACAATGTTATGGATTATTATTCTAATGAAAATTATACAGGGGAATTAAATGAAATTTCAGATGGATTATATAGATTTGATCCTAAAACAGAAGACTTACCCATTGGAACTTATTCTGTAGATCTTTTCTTTGAAAAGGAAAATTATACAAGATCTCAGACATCTTTCACCTTTAACATTAATGAAATCCCATTATTATTAACATTTGAAGGGGGATCATCTGAAGATGAATCTAAACTTATAACTTCCACAGAGTATAATATTGTAAGAGGGGAATTATTCTATTTTAGTGTAAATATTTTGGATATTTATGAAGATCCAGTTAATGACTGTAATATTTCATACCAATTAACGATGGATGGCCAAGTCTGGAAAGGAAATTTACAAACAGACAATATGGGGCACTACTTTGGAAATTTTTCAGAATTTTCAGAAGTTGGAATATACACTCTTTCATTAACAGTTTTTAAAGCAAATTACACACTAGAAACATTTCAAGCTTATATTAACGTTGAATATCCAGAAATTTTTGGGATTTCTCTTCCATATTTACTTATAGGCGCATTGATAACATTGATTGCAATTTCCGCTGTTTCAGGATATATTGCTATTAAAAGAATGAAAATTCCAAGGTATATTAAAGATTTAACAAAACTAGAAAAAATTCTTAAAAATCCAAAAAACATACTTCCAGATGGATATCCAACCCGGATTGAACAATTAAAAGGAAAATATGGAAATAGATGGGAACAAATAGATTTGGAATTTCCTCTGCATCCACAGATTGATGAGATTAAGAACTTTATTAATGCTTATCAAGATATAACTGGAAAATTATTCTTAAAAGAAGAAGCCAAACAATTTTTGGATGATTTAGTTATTTATTCCGAAGATGAAATTAAAAGACGTCTTGAAGGAGATAGGATTTTTGGTGAAAATCTTTCAAAATTAATGGAAATTATTCTTAA
>JAUWOE010000117.1 GCA_030612265.1 Promethearchaeum sp. | reverse complement strand
AAAACCAGTTGGGCATGCACATCCGAAAAATATTCTACAACCAAATAAACCTAATAAAGCAATAATACCAATGAATAAAAAGGGGATTTTCCCTTCGGATATTGTAAAGAAGCCATATTCTAGTAATCCCGCTCCAGCAGTCCATGAGGTTTTCGCTGAGTGAAGAAAAGGTAGAACTTTAAAAAGATTATCGAGCAATGAGAAATCTACTTTAAGAATAAGCTCTAATGCAGCATAATTTATGAGGAAAAATGAAATAATTTGGATAATTTTCCGACTAATTGCTAAAACTGGAATGCGTTTTGGTTTACTCTCTAAAGTTTGGTCAACCATTGAAAATTCATTTGTGAAAAAGATGTAATTTCAAAAAAAGGTTTTTGTACGATATGTTTTTATTTGAAAAATTTATTTTAATACGATAGTCTCTCCATTTTGAAGACTGCGCGTTTCACTCTTCATCCTTTTATGAATAATTGAAGCCAAGCCCATACATTTACTAGCTTCTCCATGAAGTGTGAGAACACGTTCTGGTCGAGGTTTTACTTTCCGGATAAACGATATTATTTGACTCCTACTGCTGTGCCCCGAGAATCCTTCAACAGTATAGATTTGCAATTTAATTTTCACAACTGAGCGTTTACCAGTTGAACTATGATGATGGAATTCCCGAAAACCTTTCTGAATTCGTCGACCTAAGGTCCCTTCGACCTGATATGAACAAAAAAGTATTGAGCTATTTGGATCATCCGCAATTCCTTTAAGGTATTGGACGCTTGGTCCGCCTTGTAACATTCCAGATGTAGCCATAATAACACAAGGACCTCCTGCAATAATATCATCACGCGCTTGGTGTCCATCTACTTGAGTAAATATATCACTTGTGAAAGGATTTTTCCCTTGGTGAAATATTTTTTCTCGAAGTTCTGAATTTAAGAAATCTGGGTGAGTTGTGTGAATAGCTGTAGCTTCACTTATCATTCCGTCAACATAAATTGGCACAGGATCAATCATCTTTCTTGATATAAAATCCTCTAAAACCACCATAACTTCTTGTGCTCGACCAACAGCTAATACAGGAATTAAAACTTTTCCACCCTTTCTTATTGTAGAATTTAAAATTTGAATTAATTGTTTTTCAGATTCATATCTACTAGGCACAACATCTTGAATTCCACCGTAGGTTGATTCTGTTATTAAAGTTTCCAAACGTGGGAATTTGCATGAAGCAGCTTCAAATAATCTTGTTCTTTGGAATTTATAATCTCCAGTAAAGACAAGGTTATGATCACCATTTCCAAAATGAAGATGAATCAGTGATGATCCTAATATATGTCCTGCATTATGTAATGTTAACTTAATATCGGGAGTAATATCTGTTACCTTTCCCCATTCTAAGCAAAATGCATGTAGAACTGCTTTCTTAACATCTTTTTTTGAATAAGGTGCGGGTTTTCCTTCTCTTTCACAAATATTGCAAAAATCCAGTTGTAACATAGTAGATAAGTGCATTGTAGGTTCTGTACAATACAGAGGCCCATCATAACCGTATTTATATAGAAACGGGACTAATCCTGAATGATCTAAATGCGCATGAGAAAGAATAACTGCGTCTAAATCTTCAATATTAAAATTACCATTATCAAAGAATGGGAATAGATCTTTTTGATTTCCAACATTTAATCCACAATCCAGAAGTATATTGCTTTCATTTGTCTGAATAAGTATGGCAGATCTTCCAACTTCGCGAAAACTACCTAATCCAGTTACCCTAATATTAAGTTTACTTTTTATAGATTCACGATGGATTCTTTTACCGATTTTTTGGAAGATTTCCTTTTGCTTTTGTCGTTCTTTTTGAAGCATAGATCTTACTAAAGCAACAGTTCGGGATTCAATTGGGGGTGTTCTGATTACTTTAGGGATCCAAAATGTTTGTTTTTTAATTTCTTTTAACTTTTCGCCTGCTTTGCCAATCGCTACACCAGGTTTCTTAACTTCGATAATTACTTCCCCGAGGTTTTCATTAAACATTATCTTAGTAATTTCAGCTTCTTCAGGGGTTATATTTTTTATTAGAGAGACAGTCTCATCATTTTCTTTACGAATGGAAGGATCTGAGCGCACAACTATGCGTTTTCTTAGTCTCTTCACTAAATTTTTAATCTCAATATGATCGTTCCCAATAAAATTCTCATTTTTTGAATATACTGAAATTTCAGGACCTTCAAATTGGACTTGCGTAATTTCTGCAGATTTCGGAATGTTTTCCTTGATTACTTTGCGTATATTTTCCAGTGAATCCATTTTTAAAAACTCAATAGAACATCATTAATTTTATAGTTATAATTATAATTAGAATAAATTTATTTAACGCAAAAACAGACTATTTGCGTACATATTTATGATACTTCTATAAAAAGAAGAACGATTAAATAATAATCAGAAAAAGTTAAAAACTTTTCTAAATAAAAGTTTCTATTAAAGAATTGTCGAGAATTATGTTAACCTCCAAAACAAAAGTCCTTTGTATTATAGGTGATCCTATTGAACACTCAATGAGTGTAACTATGCATAACGCAGCTATGCAAAATATCGGCCTCGATTATGTATATGTAGCATTTAATGTGCTTCAAAATGATTTATCTAATGCAATTAGTGGCATTAGATCATTAAAGATCAAAGGAGCAAGTGTTACAATTCCCCATAAGATTTCTGTAATGAAATATCTAGATAAGATTGAACCCATGGCTGAAAATATTGGTGCAATAAATACAATTAAAAATGAAGACGGGATACTTATTGGTCGAAACACAGATGGTGAAGGCTTTTTAAAATCAATCAAAGAATCTGGTTATAATCTTAAGAATAAAAAAATTGTTCTTTTTGGAGCAGGTGGAGGTGCTCGAGCTTGTGCATTTTATTTGGCAAAAGAAGTCGGTGGAATTACAATAATTAACAGATCTAATACAAAAATGAATGATTTAATATCAAAATTGCAATCAAAAAGTGAAATTCCGATTAAAGGCATTAATTTATCAAAATCTGGAGACATTAAGAAAGAAATTAAAGAATCTGATATGCTTGTAAATACAACACCTGTAGGGATGACTCCCAATGTAAATGAAAGCCCGGTTAAACAATCATGGTTGCATCCAAATTTATTTGTTGTTGATATAATTTATTCACCCATTCAAACAAATTTACTACAAGAAGCATCATCAATCGGCTGTAATGTACTATCCGGAGTTGATATGTTTGTAAATCAAGGAATTATTGCTTTTAAATGGTGGACAGGAGTTTCTCCAGATAAGAAATTAATGAAACAAGTAGTGTTAGAGAAATTAGATGAATTAGATGAATTAAAATAGCTTGGGGAACATTTATTTAGGGGGGAAACAAAACGAACTATCCACTTCCAATTTGTGTAACAATTCCAGTTTTTACTATATTAAAGGCTAGAT
This sequence comes from Promethearchaeum sp., assembly GCA_030612265.1. Taxonomy (GTDB): domain Archaea; phylum Asgardarchaeota; class Lokiarchaeia; order Sigyniarchaeales; family Promethearchaeaceae; genus Promethearchaeum. The sequence continues at coordinate 8,281 of JAUWOE010000117.1, read as the reverse complement.
GGAATTCTAAAATTGCAATGAAACGAAATGCATCAATCATCGAATTTCGGTTGGATTATTTTGAAAAAATCATGGAAATAAAATCCTCCAAACTATCCAAACTTGTCAAATCAGTTCCTCTTCCAGTAATACTGACGTTAAAGGAGGTTAACGAAGAGAATCATTTGAAAATTCCGGAAAAAAAAAGAATTGATTTGACTATTAAATGTATTGAGGCAAGACCATCATTTATAGATTTAGAAACAAATTTTAAAAAGGAAATTTTAAAGAAATTGCATTCGATTGCAATAAAAAATGGAGTTGGAGTAATATATTCTTACCATGATTTTAATTCTACACCAAGTGAGCAAGATATAATAAAACTGGCTTCCAAATTTCTTAAAAAATGCCCAGGTTTAAAAAACAGTTCTTTGAATAAAAGCAAACCAAGATCTATACTTAAAATGGTATTTTTCGCTCAATCCTTTCAAGATAATATCTCAGTTTTAAATGTATGCCAAGATTTAACTAAAAAAAAGATTAACTTAATTTGCTTCAATATGGGAAAAAAAGGTCTTTTCTCTCGCATTTTTAGTATTACAAAAGGGGCATTACTGACTTATGCAAAACTTGAAGAAACTCTTGAAACAGGTCCTGGGCAAATACCCATAAAAAGATTTTATTACTTATATGAAAAAGGAGAAAGTTCAGCTTCCAAAGAAATCGCTGGGCTTTAATAGATGAGGTTCATCGTCCTTCTTTTTCTCCTTCTTTTTCTTCTTCTTTTTCTTCAAATGGTCAGGAACATAGCCGTATATTTCTTTAGACGAAGAAATTAATTCAGCATCTTCTTCAGCATCTACTTCATCTTCAGCCATCACTCCACCGGTTCCAGTTGAATTTAATTTTATTCCTTTTCCTGATATACCACGTAATTCTCTCATTACGTTTTCTAAATTCATAGATGTAATGGATTTTTCCATGGTTATCATAATATCTTTTAGAGATTTACTGGTTGCTCGAATTCCATCTGGATTTATTCCTGTTAATAAAGAATCAAGAGACTCTTCTATCTTGACATTTAGAGATTCAAGGCTTTGTTGTATTTTGACCCAATTCGAATTCATATTTCCTTCTATTTTTTTAATGAATTCAATAATTTCTTTATTAAAATTAACATGTTCTTCATATCTCGAGTCATCCTTTGCTCGAATTGAGGACATAAGCATTATTAACTGGCGTATTTCACTTTTTAGATCTTCATTTGACATTTTTTACCCTCGTTTTTGTCAGAACCATTCCATAACTGTTGAATAGAACGTTTCGTAAGGTTTCTTATTAAAATAATTGAATTCCCGCTTAATATTTATTTCTTTGACCTAAAAAAAATTTTTTTGAATTATTAGTAAAAATGATGATAGGCTAAACATTTAATAAAGCTTTTATCTCAATTTTAATAAAGTAATTTTAATCAAACAATAATGATTTTAGGTGCACTAAAAAAAGAAGGAGATCAAAACACATGAAAGAGACCGAAATACTGAAGATTGACAGTCGAGGAAGGATTGTTATCCCTCGTTCTATGCGTAAAGCACTCGGTTTGAAAGAAAACTCGCACATAATGCTGATTTCGGATTCAGAGGAAAACGAATTACGCATTATACCTTTACCTTTTTCCGAAGATCAAACTTTCATGCGGATAAAAATAATAATTGCAGATGAGCCAGGGGCATTGAGCCAAATATCAAAAATATTTGGTGAACTTGGGCTTTCTCTTCTATACGGTCAAACAGTAGTAATCAAAAAGGGAAAGACTGCTGAATGGTCAGTGATTTCGCCAATTCCAGAGATGACAGTTGAAGATTTTGAAAAGATTTTGATTGAAAAGGGTGGCGCAAAAAAAGTGATTATTGAGAGACCTATGAAAAGCAAAATGGTTTAACATGCAGAAATTTTCACTTAACGGAATTTGGAATTTCGTAATCGATTCCAATAATAATGGTATCGAACAAAACTACCATAAACTAGAAAACCAACCTTATTTAGATGACAAAATTAAAGTAAGCATCCCTCATTGCTGGAATACTGAACCTCAAGATAAATTAGAAGATTATACGGGAACTTCATGGTATTTCAGAACTTTTCGTATTCCAATTCATTTTATTGGAAATAAAATCTTCTTGCGCTTCGAAGGGATTGCCCAATCCGCAATAATATATATTGATGGAACTGAAGTTGGAACATTTAATGGGGCTTTTATTCCGTTCGAAATTGATATTACAGAATTTGATAATCGTCAAGAACATTTTTTAGCAGTAAGAATTGACGCTTCTGAAGAATCAAGACGTGATCCTCAAGTTCCAAATGTTAAAGAGTATTATGGAATATTTGGGAAAGTATTTATTAGAATTGAAGAAAAAATTGCATTGATTAGCCATTTTATGGGCACTAAACTTCATTTTAATACGAATGACTCAATTGAATATGCAGAATTAAGTTTCTCTCTATATTTTCAAAATAATGGACAATTTGATTATTCTGGTACATTATTCCTCGATATACTACAAGATTCCATTTCAATAGTTAAAATGGAGAGGGTATTTAACATTTTAAAAAATAATCGTCGATTAATGAAAATTATCATGATTTTTGAAAATCCCGAACTTTGGAGCCCAGAAAACCCAATTTTATACAATTTTTCTATAAGAGTAGCCAATAATCTCGGAACGGTAATAAGAGAAGAAAAGACTATCGGTATTCGAGAGATCGGTCTTAAAGATGATCAAATATCTTTAAATGGAAAATTAATAGAAATTCATGCTAAACCTTTTAACATTGATTTACCTGAATCTGGTTATGTTCTACCTGAGCATTCTATTTTTAAACAGATGCAAGAGCTTAAAAATCAAAATGTTAACACCATTTATCCTAACCAAGGAACTTTTTCTCTAATAATTATGAAACTCGCATCGTATTTTGGATTCTTAGTCTTAGCAAACCTACCTATTATTGACCTATCTTTAAGCGAGAAATCCCCCTTTTTTAAAATATATATAGATAATGTTAATTTGGAACCCTCTTTAGCGCTTTATACATGTAATAATCAAATAAAACGAAATGCCGAATTAAACAAAATTTTATTATCGATGGAAAAATTGTTTTTAGAGATAGATCCAACACATTTATTCGTAAATTCACAAAATCTAAGAATAGATGAATAGCACTATAGTTTACTGCTGAAATTTAACATTTTTTCTTTCCTTTCTATTATTTATATTTATAATCCATTTTATGAAAAAGTTTAAAATTTTTTATGACTTAGACTTCCTTACTAAAATTAGTAAAAATTTCTAGTTATTACTAATATCATAAAGTGAAAAATCATGGCACAACTTGGCGGTACACCTGTGTTATTATTGAAAGAAGGCGCAGAACGTACAACTGGTAAAAATGCTCAAAGAAATAATATTCTTGCGGCAAAGACGATAGCTGAAGCTATATGTTCCAGCTTGGGTCCCCGTGGTATGGACAAAATGCTGGTGGATTCTTTTGGGGATGTCACTATTACAAACGATGGCGCTACAATCCTTAAGGAAATTGATGTTGAACATCCTGCTGCAAAAATGTTGGTGGAGGTCGCGAAAGCACAAGATGAAGAAGTAGGAGATGGAACAACCAGTAGTGTAATCTTAGCAGGTGAATTGCTTAAACGTGCAGAAAAATTACTTGACCAAAAGATTCACCCAACTGATATAACAGAAGGGTTTCGTAAAGCATCTGCAAAGGCTTTAGAAATTCTAGATTCCATTGCATTACCAATCGATCCAAAAGATAAAATAATGCTCAAAAAAGTAGCAAAAACATCAATGAGTTCAAAAATCATTAGCGAATATAGCGATTTAATATCAGAAATTGTTGTGAATGCTTGTTTAGCAGTAAGCGAAGAAATTGAAGGAACCACTCATGTAGATTTAGATCGAATTCAAATACAGAAAAAAGACGGTGCATCTTTAGATGAAACACAATTTATATCTGGAATAATTTTAGATAAAGAAATTGTAAACTCTGGAATGAATAAACGCGTTGAAGAAGCAAAAATTCTTTTAATTTCCGCAGCAGTAGAGGTTGAAAAGACAGAATTTGACGCTAAATTACAGATTACAAGCCCAGAACAAATAACGGCTTTTCTTGACCAAGAACAAAAAATGCTAGAGGATCTTGCAAATAAAATTGGAGACACTGGAGCAAATGTAGTGATCTGTCAAAAAGGAATTGATGATATGGCACAACATTTCTTAGTTAAAAAAGGAATATCTGCTATTAGACGTGTTAAAAAGAGCGATTTGGATAAGCTTTCAAAAGCAACGGGAGCAACAATATTTTCAAATCTGGATGATATGAATGCCGATGGTTTAGGCCATGCGGGACTTGTTGAAGAACGAAAAATAATGAATGAAAACTGGACATTTATCGAAAAATGTAAACATCCAAAATCTGTAGTAGTTTTTATCAGAGGTGGAACCGAATTAGTTGTAGATGAAGCAGATCGTTCAATTCATGATGCTTTAAGTGTTGTCAAAGATTGTATTGAAGAACCATCTATCGTTGGAGGCGGCGGGGCCCCTGAATTAGAAGTAGCAAAAGAGTTAAGACAATATGCTGAAACTCTTCAAGGTAGAGAACAATTGGCAGTAAAAGTGTTCGCAGATGCACTGGAAATTATTCCAAAAACCCTCGCGCAGAATGCAGGCTTTGATCAAATCGAAATTTTGATGAAGGTAAGAGCCGCCCATGAGAAAGGCTTAAAATTTGCTGCCTTAAATCTAAATACTAACGAGGTTGTTGACGATATGGTTGAAGCGAATGTGATAGAACCAATTAGTGTAAAAAAGCAATGCATTAAATCGGCAAGCGAATGCGCTCAAATGATTTTACGAATAGATGACGTTATCGCAGGCGTAGGTGGCGGCGGTGGCGGCGGTGCTCCTGGTGGCGGTATGGGTGGTATGCCTCCTGGTATGGGTGGAATGCCTCCAGGTATGATGTAATATTAAATATTTTTTCTTATTCATTCTTTTTTTTTTGACTTCTTCTTCTCCTTCTTCCTTTTATGAATTATTAGGAGTAATTTTAATTCAAAAGATGTGTTAAAATTGAAAGGGGCTAAATTTCGCAATTTAAGCTGGTTTAACATGGAAAAAAATTTGGAAATAGCAAATCAAAAAAAAAAAATTGCATTATTCGGAAGCATAATTATTATCACGACAATTATCCTTACGGCAATTTTTATCCCACAAATCTTAGCTAATAATGACACCAACAAAGATTACGAAGATATCAGTGTAGATGTCGCATGTAGTATGATCAATGCCACCGTATCCTTTCCAAACCTTATAATTTTAGATGTACGCTCTCAGAGTGAATATGATTCAGGTCATCTCAATAACTCAATATTAATTCCGGTTGATCAATTAGAAAGTCGGCTTGTTGAGATTGATGGGTATAAGAATATTAAAATTATCGTGCACTGCAGATCAGGAAGTAGAAGTACGACAGCTTCTGAAATCCTTGCAGCGAATGAATTTTCTAATGTTTATAATATGTTGGGTGGAATTTCTATATGGATTGATGCAGGATATCCATCAGTATTAAAGAACCCATCAATTTACAGCTTCTTTTTAAAAAAATTATATCTTTTGATTTTATAATTCTTATTATCTTTTCTTTTATTTTTATCAGTGATCAGATAAAATTCTTCAACAAAAATTTTTCGCTCATTGACCAAAGCATTTTGAAGTAAGTTTTCGTGTAATTTATCAAACGACTTTCCTGAATTAGAAATACCATCTCTTCTTCCTTGATTGAAAGTTTGAAAAAAGTAGTTAGAAACATAACCATTTCATCGTAATCAAATAAGAACCCATCGAATAGAACGTTGTTAATCACCTGTACCTTAGCCACCGATGTTAATTTCCGCCATATATTTTTGTTCTTAATTTTAAGATAATTTTGATCTACAATGATGAGAATATCCACTTGTTTTTCAGCTAATAATAAAAATGAATCAAAATAATCTTCAAGCATTTCTTCTTTCGGATTATGTAAGAAAATTGTGAGAGTTTTTTGACTGTTTCGAATCATTTCATTAATTTTATGCTGAAGATCGCCATTAAGAATCCATATTGGAGTACTTTCAATATTCTCCTCATGACCATAGAGTGGTTCTAATTTTTCTAATAGAGCATATTCGATTCTTTGATATTTTTCTTCAATTTGCTTTTTGGCCAGTTTTGCGACTTTAGCTGGACGTTCTGCTTGGTATTTCATCGGACGACCACTGATTACATTAACAAAGCCTATATTTTCAAGGTTTACAAGAACATCATATATTCTTGAGTAAGGAATTTTAGTTTTATCTGATAACTCCTTAGCCGACGAAATCCCATTGGTGATTAAAGCAATGAAAGCTCTGGTTTCATAATCAGTTAGACCAAATTCTTTGAGAGCGGCGTAAACTTCTTGTGAAATGTTTGTACTCAATCTTTTAACCCCGAATCATAATCATTATTATTTCAATTTGAATGAAAAATTAAATCGATAATCAAAATTAACCTATTCCTTTAACCTAAATAAGTTTTTTTTTTAACAACCATTTGATTAAAATCTACTGTTAGGGAAATTGAAAATCACGCCAAAATTTTATTCAAATTGTAAATTCAATAGAATAAAGACAGAAACATAGAATATGATGTAAATTTCACCACACAAGCAAAAAAAAAAAATGAGAAAGAAATTGTAAAAAATTAAAAAAAATTAAAAAAAATTAAGAATTTACCTTCCTTCAATGTAGTATGGTTCTAATTTCTATTTTGGCTGGCTCCAAGAGTGATGAAGTTGTGTATAAAAAAGCAATTGATGTTCTTACAAAGGAAGGAATCCCTTTTGAATTAAAAATACTATCTGCTCATCGAAATCCGATTGAATTAGATGAATATATTAAAAATTCTGTAGCAAATGTTTTTATTTGTGTTGCTGGTTTATCAGCCGCGCTTCCAGGAGTTGTAGCATCCAAAACACAAAAACCCGTTATTGGAGTACCAGTTAGTGCGAAACTAGGAGGATTAGATGCACTATTGTCAATTGTACAAATGCCTCCAGGCGTTCCAGTAGCTTGCGTGGGGATTGATAACGCTAAAAACGCTGCTTATTTGGCAATTCGAATTATAAATGCTAGATAATTTTAGTTTTAAAAACTATATTTCAATTAGAAATTTTATGAAATTGAAAATATTCTTGGAAAAAAACAAATTTTTTTTAAAATAACAGAAATAAATAGAAATATAGGCTATTTTAAAATAATTGTGAAATTTCAAATTCCATGTTTCAAATAAAAAATTATACTAATCAAAAATAGTAAAACTACACGTTTGTATGAATTCTAAATGAGAAGAATATTAACATGACTAAAAAATACGTTTACAAAATTCTTGTTGCAGGACAAGGTGGTGTTGGTAAAACTACTCTACTTACAAGAATTGTTACTGGTAAATTTGTTCAAAATACAGCGATGACTATTGGTGTCGAGTTCCATCTTCTCAATTTAACCTTAGGTTCGGGTGACAATAGCGTAAAAACTGTAATACAATTGTGGGATTTCGGAGGACAAGAGCGCTTCAGATTTATGTTAGATTCATATGTTGCAGGTGCACGCGGAGCATTATTATTGTATGATATGACAAGACTACGAACTTTGGATGGTTTAGATGAATGGGTAAAAATAGTAAGAACCCACGATCCAGATCTTCCTATTCTTTTTGTAGGCACAAAATCAGATCGCGTTGAAGATATCACTGTTAGTGATGATTATGCAAAGGAATTCTTAGAACCGCTTAATATGTTTGACCATATGAAGATTTCAAGCAAGGATGGCACAGGTGTCGACCAAGCTTTTAAGAAAATAACTCGAGAGGTCCTAATAATCAATGGGGTTCAAGTTCCACCAGATGAAGATGATATTCAACCTAAATCTCAACCAGGTTTCATTCCAGCACCGATAAGTGAACCTCCTACTATTCCAGCACCGGTAAGTGAACCTCCTACTATTCCAGCTCCGGTAAGTGAACCTCCTACCATTCCAGCTCCAGTAAATGACTCACCACTTTCTTATTTCATAAAACAACCAACAGCTGTCGATAAAGAAGAAAAAGAAGAAGAAGAAGAAAAAAAGAAAAAAAAAAGGATGAAGATGATTTTTATTAATATTTTACTAAAAAAAATTACAGTTAAAGTGGAAAAAATGTGT
>JAUWOE010000251.1 GCA_030612265.1 Promethearchaeum sp. | reverse complement strand
AATAGTTTCCGAAGGTGTGATGCGTAATATCACCGGATTTTTCTTTCTTTACATCTTTATTTTTGTTATCTCTTCTTTTTCTGGGGAACTCCATTATGAAGAAATTCCATCGAAATATTACCCACAATTTTATTATTATAATGCAATTGGAATTGTTTTGAATTATTAAATTCTCCAATTATAGTTGATTCTACATCATATTTTTTAGATAAAGCAAAGAATGTATCAATATTATTTTTTGGAACTGCAATCGTCATTCTTTCTTGGGCTTCACTGATTAATATTTCCCAAGGCATTAACCCAGGATATTTCAAAGGAGCTTTTTCTAAATCTAACCTAACTCCTATTTCTTCACCCATTTCACCAACACTCGATGAAATACCACCTGCTCCATTATCGGTTATTGCATGAAACAGATCTTTATCCCTAGCTTCTAAAAGAAAATCTAATAACTTCTTTTGAGTAAAAGGGGATCCTATTTGAACAGCCGTAGCTGGAGAGTTTTCGTTAATTTCTAATGAAGAAAAGGTAGCTCCATGAATTCCATCAGCGCCAATCTTTCCTCCAGACATTATTACAAGATCTCCTGGTTCTGGATGTTTTTCATGGGTTGGTTTATTATTTATAATTGCTGGTGCAATCCCTCCTGTTCCCACAAAAACAAGGGGTTTACCTAAATAACGTTTATCAAAATACAAACTACCATTTATTGTTGGGATCCCTGATTGATTTCCGCCATCGATAACACCTTTATGAACTCCCTTAAATACTCTTCTTGGATGAAATAATCTAGGTGGAATTTCCCCATCATAAAATGGGCTTGCAAAACAAAAAACATCAGTATTAAAAATTAATTTAAATCCTTTTCCAGTTCCTGCAGGATCTCTATTACATCCAACAATGCCTGTGAGTGCACCTCCATATGGATCTAAAGCTGTAGGTGAATTATGGGTTTCGACTTTCATTGCAATTGTATAATAATCATTAAATTTAATAACGCCTGCATTATCTTTAAAGACGGAAACTAGATAATCTGAATTGATTTCATCTGTGGCTCCCTTAATATAAGTTTTGAAAACTGAATCAATTGTTTCTATTTCATTTCCTTCCTTATATTCGATTAAAGCATTGAAAATTTTATGTTTACAATGTTCCGACCAAGTTTGAGCAATACATTCAATTTCAACATCAGTAGGATTAATTGAAAGACCAAGTTTTTCTCGCTCATCTTTATTTTCTCTAAAATAGTCTCGAATTGTTTTCATTTCTTCCAAATTTAATGCCAAAACATGAATTTTGCTAATTTCTAGTAGATTTTCATCCGAACCTGATAAATCAAATTCATCTACACTTGGTACTTTGTTTATTACTACTTTGGGAACATATGCTTCAAATCCTTGGTGGGATATTCCCTCAACTATTTGCCATCTCTCAATTAATTCATTTGCAATTAAATCATGAGTTATTAATTCTGCAATCTTTTTCGAAATACCATAGAATAAATATTGCTTGGATGAATAAACCTCATCAACTTCTTTTTTCAATGCGTCTTTTATTGCTTGTTTTGCAGTTCTTCCCACATTGTCTGTAACACCTGGTTTAAAACCGACTTCAACAATGGTTCCATTAATTTTCTTAGAAAGAGGTTTGTCAATTTTAAATTCCTCAACAATTTGATCTGATAAGACTTCTTTTCCCAAAAATTCAAGTTCTTCTTGATTTAAATCCCCTACGATCGTATAAACATTAATAATTTTGACTTTTTTAATATTTGGAATGCCTAAATCTATCATAATTGCATTTTTAATATTATCATTGGTAGAAATCCCAACTTCTATTCTATGTACGCGTTGCACGAGTGAGTCGACTCTTTAATACATATAATTTTAATAATCTCTCAAGTAAAACAATGAAAATTTGCTTAAAAGATGAATGAATTTTTTTAATTATAAAAAATAAAACCTAAAAGCACTAAATCCCTAGGTTTTTCTTTATTCTTTCAACTATTGAACCTTCTATTATTGGTTGAAAATTCGTTCCAGTAATCATTTCAAAAGATTTGGTGTATCTTTTTACAAATTCTATCTTTATATCATCAGGAATATCGGGTATATCTCCATCACCCATATAATTTTTTTCATTAATTAACCATTGCCTAAAGAATTCTTTATCTAGAATTTCTGGTTTTTGTTCGCTTGAAAAATTATTTGCATAAGTGTCTTGTACCCAAAATCGCGAAGCATCAGGGGTGAATATCTCATCTATAACAACTAATTCATTATCTGGACTAATTCCAAATTCAAATTTACAATCAACTAGTATAAGATTATTAGAAGAACAATGATTAGAAGCAAATTCAAAAAGTTTCAATGTTTTCTCTTCCATTTCTAAATAAATATCTCGATCAATCAGACCTTTATCAATTATTTCTTCGCGGGAAATTGGTATATCATGTTCACCAACTTCTGCCTTAGTAGTAGGTGTTAAAATGAGATCTGGAAATTTCTGATAATTTTTTAAACCTTCAGGGAATATTATTCCAGAAACGGACTCTCCTTTTTGATATGCTCTCCATGCACTTCCCGTTATATACGCTCTAACTATCATTTCAACAGGTAATGTTTTACAATTATGAGCTCTAACTACATTCACATCAGGAATATCGATTATATGATTGGCTGCAATATGTTTTGTTTTCTCAAACCAAAAAGCAGACATTTGATTTAATAATTGGCCCTTAAAAGGAATAGTTGTAATTACTCTATCAAATGCGCTAAGCCTATCTGTAGAGATTATTGTTCTAACTCCAGTGGCGTCATTTATATAATTTTCTCGCACTTTTCCTTGATATCTTTTTCCTAAATTAGGTAATTCAATCTTATTTAAGGTGTTCCCCAATTGTTCCCGAATTAAATTCTCATCAATCATGCTAATTAAGCTATTTCAATAAAGATATAAAAAGTTCATTATGAAGTGCTTATTATTGTTTTTTATAATTTTTCGCGGAAAATTCTTTGATTGGATATTTTATTGCGTTCCTTTCAATTTTCTGCTTTATAATTTCTGAGAAGTTATCAAGTTTTAATGCATTAACTAAATTCATTAAATATATAAATACATCCGCCATTTCATCTGTGAGAGAATCAAGATTTTTGGGAATAAAATCATCGGGTTGGAATAAAAATACCTCTAAAAGTTCACTTGCTTCAATATTTAATGCTATTGCAAGAGATTTAGGTGAATGATATTGATTCCAATTTCGGTCATCTACAAATTTCTTAAGCTTATTACGGAAATCCATAATTGTGGTAATTGAATCGTTTTGTAATTCCATTTTTTTTCATCCAAATTAATTATCTTGTGTTATCTTGTGTTATCTTGTGTTTTGTTAAAAAAGTAAAGATTATCTCGTTATACTCTTCAGAAATTTGTGATAAACCAAAATGTCCTGTCATTTTAACAATATGAAGTTTAGACTCTTTTATTTCCTCGTGTAATTCTCTAGACATATAACTGGGTGCAAAATTATCGAGTTCTGCCCCCATTATTAGACAAGGACAAGATATTGGGGAAGGCTCTACTCCAAATTCAATCATATCTAAGATTTCAGAACGTATTTTTTTCTTTATTATCTCCTTTTCAGAATCTGAGGTTTCAATATCTTCAGGTTCAATTGCTTTTTGAATAAAAGGTAAAGTTCGACCGATAATCGTATCTAAGGATGTCTGAGCAATTCCCTTGAAATGCATTCTTGTAAATTGAGGAAGTAAATTCCAGAAAATATTTCGAATTGTGTTGTCTAATTTTAAAGTTCCTCCATTCAAAATAATCAGAAAAGACACTTTTTCAGGATTTTTCAAAGTATACTCTAAAGACAAACAGCTTCCAAATAAACTATGCCCCATTATTCCAAATTTTGAATCAATTTCTAAGAGATTTAGTAAATGCTGGAGATCTTTTACTGTACTATTTATTAAATCTTCATTGATATCTGATGGAAGATGATCGCTTTTCCCATGACCTACAGCGTCAAACAAAATAATCTTGAAATGTTGTTTGAGGAAAGGTATTTGTTTTGCAAACATTGCTAAAGAAGAACCATAACCGTGAACCAAAACAATAATGGGAAGGTAGTTTTTTTCAGCATTAATCACCCTATAATATACGCTTAATGAGAGGAGATTTTTGAAAAAGGGCATTAATTATTGTAATACGAAAAAATATAAAAAAAATTACAACTGCTTTAATTACATGGAATCATTTTATCAAGAAATTCTATATTCATTAAAAAAAATTAAAGGTATTCATGGTAGTGCAATAATTGAAAGATATGGGGGTATAATTAGTTCAACATTACCTGGTTGGGTAAATCCAGAATTGATTGCAGTGCTAGCTACTCATATCTTGAAAATAAGCGAAAAATCAGCTTCTGAATTAAACTTAGGAACTTTTTTAGATGCAATCATTGAGAATGAAAGAGGGAAATTGCTTTTTTATGCAATAGGTGATAATATTGTTAGTGTTATCACTACTCATGATGCAAAACTTGGAATTTTGGATATGAAACTCAGAGCTGCTTTAGAAAAATTAAAAATTTAAAAAAAAATTTATTAATTAATTCGATATTCTGCTCCGCAAATGGGACAATAACGTGAATTGCTATTAAATTTTTTCGTTCCACACATCTGACAGAAAATATCTTGTTCAGTTTGCTCATCGGAATAAATTTCATTCTCATAATATTGATTTTGTTGATACTGTTGAAAATCGTTATTTGAATCTGTTTTTCGTAATTTTTGCGCTTTAATAAATGTGTACGTGATTTCTAATGATTTTATAAATAAAACTGCACAAGGGATTTGTGAAAACCACACGCCACGAAATAATGCGTTCATTACTATGCTTACAATTATTGTAGCAATCCAATAATGGATCATTTCTTCTTGTGTGGTTGTAAATTTATAAGATTCACGTGCTTCTTTATTTTGAATAAATTTGATTGTTTTTTCTATAGCGGATATTAATAGAACAATTCTTGGGATAAATGACCACCATTGTTCAGCAAATAAACCGCTAAAAATAATAGATACAACAACAAAAGCTATCCAGTTTCCAACCATCTCTTCTTGTGGAGGTTTTCCGCTGCGATCGTGATAATGCTTCATTTTTCTCGAACTCATTTTATTCTAATTTTAATTAATTCCTTTAGATATTTTAAAAAATTCGAGACCAATTATTATCATTGATACTTTTTTAAAATTTAGAATAAAAATATGTAAGAACTAGCAATGCTTATTAACCATTTTCTCTAATTTTGTAATTATCTTTAAAAGAAATCCATCTAAAAATCTTGGTGATAAAAAATAAGGAAAAAAATTTATAGTGCTGTTAGTGTTGGATGTGGTACTGCTTTTTTTATGATTGGATTACTTTACAATACTCCA